>CAZGIO010000029.1:0-13480 GCA_964525975.1 uncultured bacterium | reverse complement strand
GGCTGATTTTTATTTTATTGCTAGTGGGAGGCCGGAAGGCTGTTTAACCACAGGAGGTAACAGATGGCAAGGAACAGAATTTCAAAACGTATGAAAGAAGCTCTCGCCCAGGTGGATGCCGACAAGCTTTACACTGTGGATGAGGCGCTGGAGACTCTGGGGAAACTTCCCGGAGCTAAATTTGACGAGACAGTTGAGTTTCACATCAGACTTGGTGTGGACCCCAGACATGCTGACCAGATGGTCAGAGGCACAGTTGTGCTTCCCAACGGAACAGGTAAAGACGTAAGAGTGCTTGTATTTGCAGAGGCTGACAAGGCGAAGGAAGCTTTGGATGCCGGAGCGGATTTTGCCGGTTCAGACGAGCTTGTTGAAAAAGTAAAAGGCGGATGGCTTGATTTTGATATCGCGGTTTCCACACCTTCCATGATGAAGGATGTTGGTAAACTGGGTAGGGTTTTGGGACCGAGGGGCCTCATGCCTAACCCGAAGGTCGGCACTGTGACCGCAGATGTTGCGGAAGCTGTGAAGCTGGCCAAAGCCGGACGCGTGGAATATAAAGTTGATAAGTTTGCTATCATACATGTACCAGTTGGAAAGAAGAGCTTTGACGCGGCCAGCCTGAAGGGCAACCTTGTTGCTCTTGCCCAGGCGATACAGAAGGCAAAGCCTGCTTCAGCCAAGGGTACATATGTGAGATCAGCATATCTGGCGACCACAATGGGGCCGTCGATCAAGCTCGATACATTGAGCTTGATGAGTGATAAGTAAGATACCTGTCGAAGACAGTGGGTGCACAGGCTTAAAAATGCCTACCGAGACAGAGGTCGAAAATACCCGGCCTTTGTCGGATCAGGTATGAACCGGATCCGATAGAACTATAGAAAGGAGGGGATCATGGCGTATGAAATAAGAAACATAAGGCCTGAGAAGGCTGAAGTAGTCAAAGAGATCAAAGAGAAGATCGAGAAGTCAAAAGGCATCGTTCTCAGCGATTACATGGGTTTGAACGTTGAAGAGATAACAGCGCTTAGAAGAGAGTTAAGAGCGAATAACGTTGAATATAAAGTATACAAAAATACGCTGGCTGCGCGCGCATTTCACGAGCTTAAAGTAGAAGAGCTTGATGGTGACCTTAAAGGGCCCACTGCGTTTGCGATTAGCTATGATGATCCTGTAGCACCCGCGAAAGTTCTTGTAAAGTTCTCAAAGGACAACGAGAAACTTTCAGTCAAAGCCGGTATGGTGGAAGGCAAGATCGTGGACCTTGGCCAGATCAAGGCCCTGGCAGAACTGCCTTCAAGGGATGAACTTCTTGGTATGCTTCTGAGGACTATGAACGGCCCGGCAACGGGATTTGTGAATGTTCTTGCGGGTAATATCAGAAACCTTGTTGGTGTGTTGAATGCCATTAAGGAAGAAAAAGAGTAACAGGGGGTGTTACAAATGAAAAGAGAAGATCTCATTAAAGCTATTGAAGAGATGACAGTTTTGGAGCTTTCCGAACTGGTAAAAGAACTGGAAGAAAAGTTTGGTGTCAGCGCTGTGGCTCCCGTGGCCATGGCCGCCATGCCTGCAGCAGGCGCTGCAGCAGCAGAAGAACAGACTGAGTTTGACGTAATGATCAACGCTGCCGGCGATCAGAGACTGAAAGTCATCAAAGCCGTCAAAGAGATCGGCGGATTCAGCCTGCCCGATGCAAAAGCATTTGTTGATTCTCTTCCCAAAGCCATCAAAGAAGGTGTGCCTAAGGATGAGGCTGAACAGGTAAAAGCCAAACTTGAAGAAGTGGGTGCTGTTGTCGAGGTCAAATAACAGGTCTCGTAAAGCAACCGTTTTAATTAGAGAAAAGCTCTGGGGTGTTGATATCCTGACACCCCAGTTTTGCTATTTTTAAAGGGATATAGATGTTAATGATGATACCTTGCTTTCTCGCTGTATGATTTGTTTTTAGACAAGGGGGTTTTTGAACAATGACCCGGAAAACAAAAGAATTTCCTTTTAATATTAAGGACGCGTTCCTTAAAGAATCGGGTAGATTCAGTTTCGGCAAAATAGGTGAAAAAGTCGAAATACCGTATCTTCTCGAGATGCAGACAGACTCTTACGGGGACTTTTTACAGATGGATGTCCTCTCTGAGAAAAGGGAGAATAAAGGCCTGCACAGTATATTCAACAGGACCTTTCCCATAACCAACCATGAAAAGAAAGACAGAGAACCGGATCTTGAGAACAGTAAATATATTCTTGAGTTTATAAAATATGATATTGATCCGCCTCTGTTTTCTCCCAACGAATGCCGTGAAAGGGGACTGACCTACGGTGGAAACCTGAAAGTCACCCTGAGGCTTACTAAAAAGATAGAGAACCCTGGGACCGCTGAGCAGGAGATAGATGTCAGTGAAGAACAGGAAGTATATTTCGGCGATATGCCCATCATGCTCCACAACGGATCATTTATCATCAATGGAGCGGAGCGTGTGGTTGTGGCTCAGCTGCACAGGTCGCCGGGACTGTTCTTGGACTCAACGGAAGATTCTCCGGGAAAAGACGTCTATTCAGCGCGGCTCATACCCTATGAGGGTTCATGGATAGAGTTTTCAATAGACAAGCGCGATCATATGTATATAAGCATAGACAGAAAAAAGAAGATATTCATCACGACATTTTTACGCGCGCTTCGTTATGAGACAGATGAAGAGATCCTGGATCTTTTTTCCGAAAAATACCAGGTCGATACTTCAAAATACAGTGACAGCTTTTATATTGAGATGACACTGGGCCAGGATCTTGTGGACGAAGACGGCACAGTCTTTGCGAAACTGGGACAGAAAATAACAGCGGATATCTGGGAACGTATAAAGATCCTGAGAGACGCGAAGAACCCGGATTACAAGAAACTGACCATATATGCTGAAAAACGTGAGATCAGAGTGGAGCCCGATAAAGAGGAAAGCCTCCGTTCTTATATCAGAAATACTATTTTCGGCGCCAAAGCGAAGACAGAACTTGATGAAGTGGCAGCAGAGAAGGGTGACCAGTTCACCATGGATGTCTTCAATAAGTTTAAGGAACAGGGAGTAGGCAGCAAGCTTACACTCTTTGTTGTAAAAGAGGGCAATCAGGATATCATATCAAGCACGCTGGAAAAGGATACTTTCACAGACACAGACAAGGCTCTTGCCAGGGTTTATGGTATTTTGAGGCCTGGTTCACCGGCCACTGTGGAATTGGCTGAGAACCTCATATATGACCTCTTCTTCAATCCCAGGACCTATAATCTCGGTGAAGTGGGACGATATAAGCTCAACACCGTGCTGGGCAATGAAGAGAGCAGCGAATCGACTCTTACAAACGAAGACCTGCTCGGCAGCATATCGAGCCTGCTGGGACTGAGGTTCAACCTTGTTTCTTCAGGGGATATCGACCATCTGGGCAACAGAAGGGTCAGAGCTGTCGGCGAGCTTCTTCAGAACCATCTTTATACTGGTTTTTACAGGATGAAGAGGGTTATACAGGAGCGTATGAACATCAGTGAAGCTGACAAGATCAATCCCCAGAACCTTGTGAACTCAAGGCCTGTGACTGCTGTGCTCAATGAGTTTTTCGGAAGCCATCAGCTTTCACAGTTCATGGACCAGACAAACCCGCTTTCTGAGATCACCAATAAGAGAAGACTGTCCGCTCTGGGCCCGGGAGGGCTTTCAAGGGAACGGGCGGGGTTTGAGGCGCGAGACGTGCATTATACACATTATGGCAGGATCTGCCCCATCGAGACACCTGAAGGACAGAATATCGGCCTTATAACATCCCTTGCAAGTTTTGCCACCATCGACCAGTTTGGTTTCCTCAGGACGCCTTACAGAAAAGTCAAGAACGGAAAGGTCTCCAATGAGATCGAGTTCCTTTCCGCTGATCAGGAAGAACGCAAGATAGTGGCTCAGGCCAACGCTCAGCTTGACGAGAAGGGTAATTTTGTCAACGACAGGCAGCTTACCCGTTATGCCGACGAATATCTTGTTGTGGATTCCAGCAGGATCGAATATATGGACGTATCGCCCAAGCAGCTTATCTCTGTATCAGCGGCGCTCATACCGTTCCTGGAGCATGATGATGCCAACCGTGCGCTTATGGGTTCAAACATGCAGCGTCAGGGTGTGCCTCTTATCAATCCTGATTCTCCCGTGGTGGGAACAGGGATAGAAGCCAAGATCGCCCGGGACTCCGGATATGTGCAGGTTGCAAGGCGCAGCGGCGTGGTTGAAAAAGTCACGGCGAACCTGGTTGTAATAAAAGTGGACAAGGATAAACTGGATCTTGAAAAGATCGAAGCGGATTTCGGCATGGACATGGGCCGTGACATCTACTATCTTGAAAAATTCAGAAGATCCAATAAAGATACATGTATAAACACACGCCCCATTGTGAGTGTGGGCCAGAAGGTGAAAGCCGGGGATCCCCTCACGGAAGGTTTCGGGACACAGGGCGGAGAGCTGGCGCTGGGCCAGAACCTCCTTGTGGCGTTCCTGCCCTGGAGGGGATATAACTTTGAGGATGCCATCGTCCTTAACGAGAAGATGGTGAAGGAAAACAAGTTTGACTCCATCCATGTTGAAGAACTTCAGATCGACGCAAGGGAGACAAAGCTGGGCAAAGAGGAGATTACAAGGGATATACCCCAGGTGATGGACGATATGCTCAGAAACCTTGACGAAGGCGGAGTCATAAAGATCGGTACTTATGTCAAACCCGGCGATATCCTTGTGGGTAAGGTGACTCCCAAGGGCAAGACAGACCTCACACCTGAAGAGAAACTGCTGAGAGCCATCTTCGGCAAGATAGCTGAAGACGTGAAGGATGCGTCACTGCGCGTGCCTCCGGGAATCAAAGGCAAGGTCATCGATATCAAGGTCTTTACAAGAAAGCAGACTGAAGATATGGAAGCCGTGATACGGAAGGGACGCAAGGATGACATCGACAAGATCGAAAGAGAGAAGGCTCTGCGTCTTGAGATCGTGAACAAGCGACGCGAAGAGCTGCTTGAGGAGATCCTTGCGGGACAGAAGATCACAAAAGAGATCAAGCTCATCGGCAAGAAGGGCACAGAGATCACCCTTGAGCATTGTACCATAAAGAACATCGAAAAACTCATACTTGAGAAAAAAGCCGTTCCCGTGGAGATACTGAAGAGCCTCCAGAAACTTGTTGAAGTTGTGGAGGAAAAGAGGCGTGAGATCATCAAGTGGAGAGACGATCAGTGGAAAAAGCTCCTCAGAGGCGATGATCTGCCCCCTGGAGTCATAAAATCTGTAAAAGTATATATTGCCAACAGACGTGTGGTCTCCGTGGGTGATAAGATGGCCGGGCGTCACGGAAACAAAGGTGTCGTCTCCATCATACTTCCCGAAGAGGACATGCCTTATCTTGAAGACGGACGCAGGGTGGACGTTGTGCTCAACCCTCTGGGTGTCCCGTCCCGAATGAACGTGGGACAGATACTGGAGACACATCTTGGATGGGCAGCTGACAAACTGGGCGTAAAGATCGCCACACCTGTCTTTGACGGCGCGCCGGAAACGGAGATCAAGGAGTGGCTTGTGAAAGCCGGCCTTCCTGTAAGCGGCAAGACAACGCTTTTTGACGGATATACAGGGATACCCTTTAACGAGGAAGTCACCATAGGTGTGATATATATGATGAAACTGCATCATCTCGTGGATGATAAACTGCATGCGAGGGCTACAGGCCCCTATTCACTTGTATCGCAGCAGCCCCTGGGAGGAAAAGCCCAGTTCGGCGGCCAGCGTTTCGGTGAGATGGAAGTCTGGGCGTTGCAGGCATACGGAGCGGCATATATGCTGCGTGAGATGCTTACTGTAAAATCCGATGATGTGAATGGAAGAACCAAGATGTATGAGGCTATTATCAGAGGTCAGAACCCCTCTGAACCCGGCATACCGGAATCATTCAATGTACTTGTGAATGAATTGAAGGGGTTGTGTCTCAATATCGAGTTCTTTAAGAATGAGAAATAAGGAGGACGGTTTTGAAAAAGGTTTTCCCGAAATCCACAAATGATTTTGACGGGATAAAGATCTCTCTGGCATCGCCTGATGAGATAAGGTCCTGGTCATACGGTGAAGTCCGAGAACCGGAGACAATAAATTACAGGACTCTGAAGCCTGAGAAGGACGGATTGTTCTGTGAAAGGATATTCGGACCTGTCAAGGATTATGAGTGTACTTGCGGAAAGTACAAAAAAAAGAAAAACAAAGGAATCATATGCGACAGGTGCGGAGTGGAAGTCACAGAATCCAGAGTCAGACGCGAGAGGATGGGCCATATTGAGCTTGTGACTCCCGTGGCTCATATCTGGTTTTTCAAGAACCTTCCCAACAGACTGGCGCTGCTTCTCGGGCTGAAAAGCAAGGAAGTCGACTCAGTCATATATTATGACAAGTATTTTGTCGTGGACCCCGGCGATATCCCGGAGCTCGTTGAATATGAGACCAATATGGATGACGGCACCACGGTCCCCGTATATAAAAAACGGATACTTGACGAAGAGGATTACGACGAACTTGTGGACAGATACGGCGAGGACAGTTTTGTGGCCGAGATGGGCGCAGGCGCCCTCCGCAAGGCACTTGAAAAGATCGATGTGGAACTCGAGTTCTACAGGGTGAGTGATGAGATAACAAAGACAAAGTCAGTCCAGAACAGGAAAAAACTGGTAAAAAGACTGCGTCTCCTTAATCAGCTGAAACAGTCGGCGATCAGGCCCGAATGGACCATCCTTGAAGTCCTGCCTGTGACACCTGCGGATCTGAGGCCTCTTGTACCCCTGGATGGCGGCAAATTTGCCACGTCTGACCTCAATGACCTTTACAGAAGGGTCATACACAGGAACAACAGATTGAAAAAACTCGTTGAGCTCAATGCTCCCGAGATCATACTTAAAAATGAAAAGCGCATGCTGCAGGAAGCTGTGGACGCCCTCTTTGACAACGGCAGAAGGAACAGGCCGGTTACAGGCACTGGAAACAGGCCTCTGAAGTCCCTTTCTGATATGCTCAAAGGCAAGAACGGCCGTTTCAGACAGAACCTGCTGGGAAAACGCGTGGATTATTCGGGACGTTCGGTCATCGTAGTGGATCCCAAGCTTAAGATACATCAGTGCGGCATCCCCAAGCAGATGGCCATTGAACTGTTTAAACCGTTCCTTCTCAATAAGATCGAGGAGAACATGGTGGATACACTCAAGGGCGCCAGGAAAGTCCTGGAAAAAGCTTCCCCTGAAGTGTGGCAATATCTGGATGATATCATAAAAGACCATCCTGTGCTGCTGAACCGCGCTCCCACCCTTCACAGACTGAGTATACAGGCGTTTATGCCGCAGCTTGTGGAAGGCAAGGCCATCAAGATCCATCCGCTGGTCTGTACAGCGTTCAATGCGGACTTCGACGGTGACCAGATGGGTGTCCATCTGCCGCTTTCTCTTGAGGCTCAGATCGAAGCGCGCATGCTGATGTTGTCAAAATACAACATCCTTTCTCCGGCGCACGGTAATCCCCTTGCCATTCCAACAAAGGACATGGTATTGGGATTGTATTATCTTACCAAGGAGAAGAAAAAGGTAAAAGGCGCAGGCAAGATATTCAGTTCCCCTGAAGAAGTGCTTACTGCGTATAATAATGAGAAGATAGACCTCCACGCAGTGATCAAGCTGCATGGTGTGAATAAGATAAAAGAAAATGAGAAATGGGATGTCGATGATATCAGAAATCCCGAAAAGTGGCGTGACTACACCACAGTGGGCCGTGCGCTCTTCAACTTTGAAGTGCTTCCCGCGGGCTTCCCGTTTGTGAATCTGCTCATGGGCAAGAAGAACATCGAGAAGACCATAGCGAGGATCTTCAAGGAAGTGGGTAACGAAGCGGCTGTGGAGACACTGGACAATATGAAGGACGCCGGTTTCAAATTTGCCACGATCTCAGGTACCACGTTCTCATCAGGGGACCTGCTTACACCTGAGGTGAAAAATAAGCTGATCGCCAGCACTGCTGCCAAAGTGGATGATTACTGGAACCAGTATAGGAACGGTGTCATCACTGAGACAGAGCGCTATAACATGGTCATCAATGCCTGGACGCACACAACAGAAGAAGTCGCTGATGAGATGATAGCCAGGATGAAGGATGACAAGGGCGGTTTTAACCCGGTCTTTATGATGATGGACTCCGGCGCCCGAGGCTCCAGGACGCAGATCACGCAGCTTGCGGGTATGCGAGGACTTATGGCCAAACCCCAGAAGAAGCTTACAGGCGGTGTGGGCGAGATCATCGAACAGCCTATTACTGCCAACTTCAGGGAAGGGCTGAATGTCCTGCAGTATTTCATCTCCACTCATGGAGCCCGAAAAGGACTTGCCGATACTGCGCTTAAGACTGCTGACGCGGGATATCTTACCAGGAAGCTTGTGGACGTCTCACAGGAAGTCATCATCAAGGAAGAGGACTGCGGCACCACAAGCGGCCTGAAAGTGGGACATCTCAAAGACGGAGAGGATATTATCATCTCCATCGCCGACAGGATCAAGGGCAGGGTATCACTTCATGATGTTCCCGATCCCGACAATCCCTCGAAGATGATCGTCAAGGCCAACGAGACCATAACCGAGCCTCTAGCGAAAGTCATCGAGGAGAAGGGCATAGAATACATCTACGTGCGTTCAGTGCTCACTTGTGAAGCCAAGCAGGGTATATGCGCCAGGTGTTACGGTACGAACCTTGCAACGGGACGCTTGTCTGAAGACGGGGACGCCGTGGGCGTCATCGCCGCTCAGTCCATCGGTGAACCGGGTACACAGCTTACATTGAGGACTTTCCATATCGGTGGAACAGCATCCAGGATTATTGAGCAGTCTGAAGTGAAATGTAAGATCGACGGTACAATACGTTTTGACGGTTTGAAGATCATTGAGAATAAAAACGGCGAAAAGATAGTCATCAACCGATCAGGGAAGATATTCCTTGTGGATTCCGACGGTAAAGAACGCTCAAGGTTTGACGTTCCATATGCGGCTCAGCTTAAGGTTGAAGACGGGATGGATGTCAAGAGCGGCGCTGTTATATTTGAATGGGATCCCTTTATACGTCCCATCATCGCTGAGAAAAAAGGTAAGATCAATTTTGAACATATCATAGAAGGAAAGACCGTGGAGGAGGAACTGGACTCATCCACAGCCACCATACAGCGTGTGATCATAGAAGACCGCACGAAGAAACTGCATCCGCGTATTTTCATCGAAGGCGACGATACAGGGGAAGGAAGATCTTTGTATTATCTTCCCACAGGAGCTTATCTTATCGTGAATGAAAACGATAAAGTGGCCCCTGGTGATCTTATAGCCAAGATGCCCAGGCAGATCGGCAAGACAAGGGATATCACAGGAGGCCTGCCAAGGATCTCCGAGCTCTTTGAAGCCAGGAAACCCGATGATCCTTCTATCATATCCGAGATCGACGGCATCGTTGAATACGGCAAGATATCACACGGATACAGGCTTATCCTTGTGAAGAATGAGTTCGGCGACGAGAAAAAATATAAAGTGCCTCTTGGCAAGCAGATACTTGTAAACCCCGAAGACAGGGTGGAAGCGGGAGAAGCGCTGACATCAGGAAACATCAATCCCCATGACATATTGAAAGTCAAGGGACTTGACGAGGTGAGAGAATACCTGCTTAACGAGATACAGGAAGTATACAGGATCCAGGGTGTTGAGATCAATGACAAGCATATTGAGATCGTGATCAGGCAGATGACAAGAAAGGTCAAGATCAAGGATCCCGGAGATTCACTGCTCATGCCCCAGGAACTTATTGACAGGAACGTATACATGAACATGAACGAGATGCTGATCTCGGAGAACAAGGAACCGGCCACAGCTGAGCCAGTGCTCCTGGGAATCACTAAAGCCGCCCTGAACACCGAATCATTCCTGGCTGCGGCATCATTCCAGGAGACTAACAGAGTGCTGACAGACGCTTCTCTTGAAGGGAAGATGGACCTGCTGGAAGGTTTGAAAGAAAACATCATCATCGGCCATCTGATCCCTGCGGGAACCTGTTCATCACAATATAAGAATATTGATTCCATGGTCGTGGATGGAGGAGATGACTCCATCGAGATAGACGTGGAAGAAGATTATTGATTTATAAGGGCGCTTTCCGGAGGAGGAAAGCGCCCTGACGCGTTATAAAAATAGAGCTGAATAAAGGCATAAGTGCATTTTATGTCTGAAAATGCTTGACAGGATTGAAGATGATGCTATTATTGGGCACGAATTTTTAAAAAGGAGGACTGCAGAGTATGCCTACAATTAACCAATTAGTCCGAAAAGGCAGAAAAAAGATTGTGAAAAAGAGTAAATCACCAGCTATGCAGGCGAACCCGCAGAAACGCGGCGTCTGTACGAGAGTCACCACACAGACACCGAAGAAACCTAACTCGGCTCTTCGTAAAATAGCCAGGGTCAAACTCAGTAACTCTTTCGAAGTCACAGCATATATCCCCGGAGAAGGCCATAACCTCCAGGAGCATTCAATTGTTCTTATCAGAGGCGGCAGAGTAAAGGACCTCCCCGGTGTAAGGTACCATATTGTAAGAGGTGCCCTTGATACAGCTGGTGTTGACGGAAGGATGAGAAGCAGATCCAAGTACGGAACAAAGAGACCCAAGAAATAACGGAGGAGACTGAAATGCCTAGGAGAGGTATAAGAAAGAAAATCGAAAGAAAATACGACAATTACGAGGCTGCCGTTGTAGAGAAGACCATCAATAAGATCATGCTTGACGGCAAAAAGACTGTTGCGAGGAATATTTTCAGCGATGCGCTGTCTGAGATCCAGGAACGCACAGGCGAAGACGGACTCACCATGTTCCGTAAAGCCATCGAAGCGCTTAAGCCTGAACTTGAGGTCAAGTCCAGAAGAGTGGGCGGGGCGAACTATCAGGTGCCGATTCCCGTGCGCGCTGAAAGAAAACTTTCACTGGCTATCAGATGGCTTGTGAACTATGCCAGAGACAGAAAAGACGAACATCAGATGTCAAAGAAGCTCGCCAAAGAGATCATAGATGCAGTAAACGGCCAGGGCGGAGCTGCAAAGAAAAAAGAAGATACCCACAGAATGGCAGAAGCCAACAAGGCTTTCGCTCATTTCAGGTATTAATGTGGGGAGGAGTTTAAGTGGCAAGAGAAATATCGCTCGATAAACAGCGAAATATAGGCATCATGGCTCATATTGATGCCGGCAAGACCACGACTACTGAGCGAATACTCTATTATACAGGTGTCACCCATAAGATAGGGGAGGTCCATGACGGCAATGCCGAGATGGACTGGATGGAGCAGGAGAAGGAACGCGGCATAACGATCACGTCGGCTTCCACTACCTGTTTCTGGGATGGACACAGAATCAGTATTATAGATACGCCAGGCCATGTTGATTTCACGGTTGAAGTGGAGAGGTCCCTGAGGATACTCGACGGCGCCGTTGGTGTCTTCTGCGCCGTATCAGGGGTTCAGCCCCAGTCAGAGACAGTCTGGAGACAGGCTGACAAATATAACGTGCCAAGGCTTGTCTTTGTAAACAAGATGGACCGTGTAGGCGCTGACTTTTTTAACGTCGTGGATGAGATAAGAGAAAAACTTGGCGCAAATCCGCTGCCTGTCCAGTATCCCATAGGAGCTGAAGACAATTTCAAAGGTATCGTTGACCTGTTCCGCATGAAAGCTCTCATCTGGGACGGCGAGGACCTTGGTGCGACATTCCATGAGGAAGACGTGCCCGGGGATATCCTTGAAGACGTGGAACTGTACAGAGCTCATCTCGTTGAGACTATCGTGGAACACGACGAGGAAGTCATGGAACGTTACCTTGAAGAAGGGGATGTGCCCGTTGAAGACCTTAAAAGAGTATTGAGGAAGCTTACAGTGGACGGGACAGTCATGCCTGTTCTCTGTGGTACTGCCTTTAAGAACAAGGGCGTGCAGCCTCTGCTTGAGTCTATCATCGATTTTATGCCTTCACCCCTGGATATTCCACCTGTTGAGGGTAAAAACCCAAAGAACGAGAAGTGGGAAGTGAGAGAAGCAGATGACAAGGAGCCTTTTGCGGCACTTGCCTTTAAGATCATGGTGGACCCCTTTGTGGGCAAGCTGGTCTATGCTCGCGTCTACTCCGGCAAGCTTGAGAAGGGTTCTTACGTATACAATGTAAACAAAGGAAAAAAAGAGCGCGTGGGCAGGATCCTTCAGATGCACGCCAATAAACGTGAAGAGAGGGACGAACTGTATGCAGGGGATATCGCCGCTTTTGTGGGTATGAAGAACGTATCCACTGGCGACACTATCACCGCCATGCACGCTCCGGTCATCCTTGAAGCCATGGAATTCCCTGAACCGGTTATCTCAGTGGCCATAGAGCCAAAGAGCAAGGCGGACCAGGACAAGCTCTCCAACGCCATACAGAAACTTTCAGACGAGGATCCCACATTCAAGACTTAGGGGTACCATGAGACCGGACAGACGATAATATCCGGCATGGGTGAGCTTCATCTGGAGATCCTGGTGGACAGGATGAAGAGAGAATATTCCGTTGAAGCCAATATTGGGAAACCACAGGTTGCCTATCGTGAAAGCATCAGGAAAAAAGTCAGCGTGGAAGGCAAGTATGTGCGTCAGTCAGGCGGCCGCGGACAATACGGACATTGTGTAATAGAGATGGAGCCGTTGTCAAGGGGCATGGGCTTTGAGTTTGTCAATAAGATCGTGGGCGGAGTGATACCCAAGGAATATATACCTGCTGTGGAAAAAGGCGTGCAGGAAGCCATGGTTAGCGGCACAATGGCCGGTTATCCCGTGGTTGATGTGAAGGTGACCCTTCTCGACGGTTCATATCATGATGTGGACTCGTCTGAGATGGCCTTCTCCATCGCCGGCTCCATGGCGTTTAAGAGCGGATTCAGGAAGGCGTCTCCCGCTCTTCTTGAGCCCATAGTGGAAGTGGAAGTCACCACTCCCGAAGACTATATGGGCGATATTATAAGTGATATGAACAGCAGACGTGGAAATATAAAGGGCATGGAACCCAAGGGCAAGGTACAGATCATCACTGCTGAAGTACCCCTGTCCGAGATGTTCGGTTATGCCACTGTGATGAGATCCCTCACACAGGGCAGAGCCAGTTACACCATGCAGTTTTCTTATTACGATGAGGTCCCGGCTAGTATTGCCGATGACATCGTCGTAAGTTAGAGGAGGTAATAAAGATGGCTAAGGAAAAATTCGAACGAACTAAGCCGCATGTAAACATCGGCACGATTGGCCATGTTGACCACGGCAAAACAACCCTGACCGCGGCAATCACCAAGCATCAGGCCAGCAAAGGCATGGGGTCTTTTGTTCCGTTCGATCAAA
>CAZGIO010000028.1:0-13540 GCA_964525975.1 uncultured bacterium | reverse complement strand
CGTCATCCCCCCAGATGCCGTTCACTTCAACGCCCCATACAGCCTTCAGGCTGTCGCTCATGGTGGCGGTAGTAAAAAGTCTGAACCTGTAATCAGTCCATGTGATCACATTGGGTTCGCCCAGGAATAAACTCTCGTCAAAAACAGTCTGCTGTGACGTCCTTGTCCTGAACATTCCATTATAGGAAAAGTCCACACCAAATACCATCACAGGTATCATAAGCAGTAACACAACAACCAATATTTTTTTCATAAGAAATCCTCCTTTTCTTATCTATTCTAGGATATCCAAAAGTATGGGAAAAGCAAGTTTGAGAGCAATAAAAAAGGGGCGGTTAAACCGCCCCCTTTGAATTTCTTATAATCAGATGATTATCTTAGAAATTGTACTGGATCTTGGCTGAGATCTCATGAGCGTTATCAGCCTCGCCGACCTCATCCATGAATCCGCCACCAATGAACATGGCGTAAACGGCGCAGAGATCCAGGCCGTCTGTGAGCTGAGTCTTGATACCCAGGTCAAATTCCATGCCCAGGTCTTTGTCCACTTCGTCGGGAATCATATGGTCGTCGGCAACAATGTTTACCATGCCGAAATTAGCATAAAACATGTCATATTCAGCGTTCAGTGCGATGACCATGAATCCTACAGGCATGCCTTCCCAGATACCTGCTGTGTTTATGATTGAACCCTCAATGGGGAAATCCACTACAGAACCGGGGAAAAGGAGTTCAAGGCCGTAGGGGTTGAAATAGGGATTGATCCCTGTGAATATCGTGGCATCGTCATCCAGTTTGCTGGGTGTGTAACCGAAGTTGAGTTTGAAGTTGAGTTTCTCATTTACAGCGTATTTACCATACAGATACGCGAAATATCCGCTGACTTCAGGGGCTGCCTCATCGTCATATGATTTGCTCATATATACAAACTGAGCGCCGAATCCCAGAGCTTCCATCATATAGTCGGCTGTGGCGCCGATATAGAGTGTGTCAGCACTTTCTGACGGTCCGCCGAAATCATCGGTGCCGGAAAGATTATAGATCGCTTCACCTTTGAGAGTAAGGCTGTCCATCTCTTTGGCAACATCAAGAGCCAGGAACCTGTCTGTGTCGCCGGATGCGGCTTCTTCGTCATGGAATACAAAGTATGCCAGTGAGAGATCCATGGATTCCATCTCGGGCATGAACTTAACACCAACGGCGTCTTCATCAAAGATAGCGCTTGAGAAGATGTCGGCGTAACCCTGGAGACCAACGCGAACGTTGAGCCAGTCAACCATGTCCGGTGTGAAATCAAGATAAAGATGCTTTGTCTGCACAGAGACTTCATCCCTGTTCTGATCGTCATCCCCCCAGATGCCGTTCACTTCAACGCCCCATACAGCCTTCAGGCTGTCGCTCATGGTGGCGGTAGTGAAAAGTCTGAACCTGTAATCGGTCCATGTTATGACATTGGGTTCACCAAATACCAGAGAGCCGTCGCCAAGGACAGTCTGCTGAGAAGTCCTGGTCCTGAACATTCCATTATAGGAAAAGTCCACACCGAATACCATCACAGGCATCATAAGCAGTAATACAACAACCAACAATTTTTTCATAAGAAATCCTCCTTCTTCTTATTTTCTTATCTATCTTTATAATAGCAAATTGCTGTTAAAAAACAAGTGACATGCAAAATAAAAGGGGCGGTTAAACCGCCCCCTTTGAATTTCTTATAATCAGATGATTATCTTAGAAATTGTACTGGATCTTGGCTGAGAGCTCATGAGCGTTCTTTGCATCAGGACCGATCTCATCCATGAATCCGCCGGCCATGAACATGGCGTATGCTGCGCAGAAATCAAGGCCGTCTGTGAGCTGAGTCCTGATACCCAGGTCAAATTCCATGCCGAGATCTTTGTCGCCGTCATAAATAGCGTCGTCTGTTACAACGTTGACCATGCCGAAATTGGCGAAGAACATATCATAATTCACGTTCAGCGCGATAACCTGGAAACCGTTAGGAATACCATCGTACATACCGGCTGTGTTGATGATGTTGCCTTCTATGGGGAAATCCACTACAGAACCCGGGAAAAGATATTCAAGTCCGTAAGGGTTGAAGTAAGGATTGATGCCTTCGAAAGCTGTGTAACCGTCAGAATCAACTTTGCTGGGTGACATACCGAAATTCAGTTTGAAGTTCAGTTTTTCGTTTACAGCGTATTTGCCATACAGATATGCGAAATATCCGCTGACTTCAGGATTCACAGAGTCATCTTCAAAGCTGCGTGACTGGTATACAAACTGGCCGCCGAATGACATGGCGTCCATGTTGTAGTCAGCTGTAACGCCCATGTACATGTCCGCATAGTCATGTACTGAGTTCATGCTGATCTTATTATAAAGTACAGCGCCTTTAAGAGTCAGGCTGTCCATCTCTTTTGCAACGTCAAGAGTGAAGAATCTGTTTGAAGAACCTTCGATTTCTTCGTCATGGAATACATAGTAACCGAAAGCAACATCCATTGATTCCATCTCAGGCATGAGTTTTACACCAACGGCGTCTTCATCAAAGATAGCGCTTGAGAAGATGTCAGCATAACCCTGGAGACCTACACGCACGTTGAGCCAGTCAACCATGTCAGGTGTGAACTCAAGATAAAGATTCTTTGTCATAACGGAGACTTCGTCTCTGTTCTGATCGTCATCGCCCCACTGGCCGTTTACTTCAACGCCCCATACAGCCTTCAGGCTGTCACTCATTGTGGCGGTGGTGAAGAGTCTGAACCTGTAATCAGTCCATGTCACTACATCTTCGCTGCCCCAAGCCAGATCAAGGTCAGCAACAGTCTGCTGAGATGTCCTGGTCCTGAACATTCCATTATAGGAAAAATCCACGCCGAATACCATGACAGGTATCATAAGCATTAATACAACAACCAACATTTTTTTCATAAAAAACCTCCTTCAGATTTTATGATTACTTTGACATAATAGTGTGAAACAATTCACGGTGCAATAAAAAATTAACATAAAATTAGACATCACTATGGATTTTTAGGTCAATCAAAAAAGGGCGGTTTATTACCGCCCTTTTTATCCCATATGCCTGTTATATCTCAGAAATTATACTGCATCTTGAATGAGAGTTCATGCGCGGTCTCGTTGTAACCGAACATGTCTTCAAAGACATCCCCGGGCATGAACATGGCATAAACACCGCAGAGATCCAGGGCGTCGGTCACAGGATATTTAAATCCCAGATCGATCTCAGTGCCTATGGAAGTGGCGTCGGTCATCCAGTTGTCCCATGTGGTGTTGATCATACCCACATTGAGGTACATGAAGTCATAGCAGATGTTGGCGGCGATGACCATCTGTCCCGGATAGTCCCCGTAACCGTTGAACACGCTCTGGCCGTCATAGACAGCGCCGGGATAGAAATATTCCAGCCCGTACTGGTTCGCATAGGGCGCCACTGCGTAGAATCTTGTCTGATCGTCTGAATCAAAATCCTGCCCTGAAGAATAACCGAAATGGAGCTTCATGGAGAGCTTGTCGTTCATGGCATATTTACCGTAAAGATAAGCGAACATACCGGAAAAATCATTTCCTGTAGGGAAGATGGACTGAACAAATTTGCCTGAGTTATAGACAAAATGTCCGCCGAATTCCATGGCATCCATCATATATGAGCCGTAAAGCCCCGCCCACATAACATCATATTCTACTGGGATTAACATGATCATCTGATACATGGCGCGGTCCCAGAGACCGGGCTGCATCCAGCCTTTGTCATAGAGTATGGCTGCGCCAAGCTTGAAATCCTCAGATTCCTTGCAGGCCTGGATAACATACATGTTGTCACTGTGGCCTGTGGTATCCTGGTTCTCAAACTGATACCAGCCTATCATGAGGTTCATGGAATCAAACTGGGGCATGAAAAAGATACCCGCGGCGTCTTCGTCAAAGATCGCTCCGCCGAAGGGATCCCTGTCACCCTGAAGCCCCACTCTTACGTTGAGCCAGTCAACCATGTCAGGCGTGAACTCAAGGTACAGGTGCTTGGTCTGCACGTTGACCTCGTCCCTGTTCTGCTCGTCGTCCCCCCAGACGCCGTTCACTTCCACACCCCAGACAGCCTTCAGGCTGTCGCTCATGGTGGCAGTGGTAAAAAGCCTGAGCCTGTAGTCAGACATGTTCATTACATCAGGGTTCTCGGAACCGAGATTATATCCCCTTGAGAAGGTAAGATCCGTGGTCCTGGTCCTGAAGAGACCTGAATAGGAAAAATCCACTGCGAATACCATCACCGGTATCAGCAGCATTAAAACAACAACCAACACTTTTTTCATAAAATAACCTCCTTGAAAAAACAATTATACTAAAGTATAGGATTTTTATGGTTAAATTCAAGGTTTTTTGTTAAATATATAATGACTTGCTCTTATGCGCACTTATTTCTTATGAGCGGAATATTGACGAAAATATGGACAGGGTGTATCATGAATATATGGAGGTATGATTTATGGATAATGAATATAAAGGGAATGATATGGAAAAATTGTCTGAGCTGGCCTATTTTTACGCGGACAAGGGTGATCTGAAAAAGGCCATAGAGATGTTTGAAAAGATCGTCAAACTGGATGCTGAAGACAGCGAAGCATTTTATAACCTTGGAGTGGCTTACGGCAAACTGGCCATGGAGGATATCGCCAAGGATGAGCTATGGGAAGACAAGACAGATGAGGAAGCGCTTTTTGAACTGGCAGTGAAAAATTACATGAATGCCCTGGAACTGGATCCCGGAAATAAACACGCTCATAATAACCTGGGTCTTTTGTATGAGACCATGGAATGGACCGATAAGGCCGTGGAAGAGTTCGAAGCTTCACTGAAGATCGATCCTTCACAGACAGATATTGAAAAACTGCTGAAGAAACTTAAATAGTCCATGGCTTCCTTTAAGATGATATCCCCGTTCCGCCCCATGGGTGATCAGGGAACAGCTATCAAGAAGATCACGGGAAATTATCGCGACAGCGGGGATGTGAGACAGACGCTGCTGGGGGTCACTGGTTCCGGAAAGACTTACACATTTTCCAAAGTCATCGAAGGTGTTGGAAAACCTGCGCTCATTATCACCCATAACAAGACACTGGCAGGGCAGCTCTATACGGAACTCTCTGGTTTCTTCCCGGAAAACAAGGTCTGTTATTACGTGAGCTATTTTGACTATTATCAGCCTGAAGCGTATATACCCCAGAGTGATACTTATATTGAAAAAGATTCATCCATCAACGAGGATATAGACCGGATGCGTCTTGAAGCCATTACCTCACTGCTCACTAGAGACGATGTCATCGTGGTGGCAAGCGTATCGGCTATCTACGGCGTGGGTTCCCCTAAAGATTATAAGGAATCATCAGTCACCATTGAGAAAGGGGCGTTTGCGGGAAAGATGGATATCCTGCGCGCTCTGGTGGATATTTTCTATGAGAGAAATGACGTGGGTTTTTATAAAGGTAATATCCGCGCCAAGGGGGATGTGGTGGATATATACCCACCCTATGAGAACAACCCCATAAGGATCGCTCTCTGGGGCGATGAGGTGGATGAGATATACTACTTTGATAATCTCACAGGTAGAGCCGTGAAGTCCCTGGATTCCGTGGAGATCTTCCCCGCCCGTTACTTTATAACCAAAGAAGAGAACCTGAAACGCTCCCTTACCCTTATTGAACGTGAGATGGAACAGCAGGTGGCTGCCTTTGAGGCGGAAGGGAAACTCCTGGAAGCTCAGCGTCTGCGCATGAGGACAAAATATGACCTGGAGATGCTGGAAAAGATCGGCTACTGTTCAGGGATCGAAAATTATTCACGCTACCTCACGGGAAGAGAAGAGGGGGAACGCCCCTTTGTGCTCCTGGATTACTTCCCTGAGGATTTCCTCATGATCATCGATGAAAGCCATATGTCCCTCCCTCAGATCCGCGGCATGTATAACGGGGACCGCGCCAGAAAACTGAAACTGGTGGAGTTCGGATTCAGACTTCCCTCAGCCCTGGATAACAGGCCCTTATATTACGAGGAGTTTGATTCCATAATAGGAAAGACACTCTATGTGTCAGCCACCCCCGGGGATTATGAGACAGATGTCTCCATGGATGTGGTGGAACAGATCATCAGGCCCACAGGGCTCCTTGATCCCGTCATCGAGGTCAGAAAGACAGAGGGACAGGTCTTCGATATCATGGCTGAGGCTGAGAAGATCATCGCCCGGGGGGACAAGATACTGGTGACCACGCTTACAAAAAAGATGGCTGAAGACCTCACATCCTTTTTGAAAGAAAGAGGGTTTAAGGCCGATTACCTCCACTCAGAGATACATACTTTTGAGCGTATTGAGACTTTGAACGCCCTGCGTTCCGGTGATTTTGATATCCTTGTGGGGATCAACCTCCTCAGAGAAGGGCTGGATCTTCCCGAAGTCTCCGATGTCTTCATCCTGGATGCTGACAAGGAGGGTTTCCTGCGCTCCTACAGGTCTCTGATCCAGATAGCAGGCCGCGTGGCCAGGAATGTCAACGGCAGGGTGATCATGTACGCCGACAATATCACCGACTCCATGAGAAAAGCCATGGACGAGACTTCCAGGAGGCGCGAGATACAGCACGCTTTCAATGAAAAACACGGCATCACTCCGAAGACCATCCGGAAAGAGATCAAGTTTTCCACTATTCTCAGCGAAAAAAGGAAGGATAAAGGCGGCGGAGTGGAGATCAATACAAAAGCCGTGAAACATGATGAGATACCTGCGCTTATCGAGGAGCTGACAGAAGTGATGAAACAGAAAAGCGAACAGCTGCTCTTTGAAGATGCGGCTAAGATAAGAGATAAGATATTTGAGTTGAGAAAAAAATGGGAACGGGAGATCAAATTATGAGACCTTTATATATGGACAACATGGACAATCTTGTTGAAATGGCCCTGAAAGAGGACCTGGGTAAAGAACAGATTGATGTCACTTCAGATAATGTCTTTGAGGGACACACGGCAAAAGCGGTGATCACCGCAAGACAGCACCTTGTGGTCTCAGGCATCTATGCCGCTCAGGCCGTCTACAGCCGTATCGATCCCCAGGTGAATGTGAAAATACTGCAAAAGGACGGCGCCGAAGTTCCCCCCGGGACAGCTGTGGCGGAAATAACCGGATCCGCAGTCTCCGTGATGAAAGGGGAGAGGATAGTACTGAATTTCATGCAGCGTATGTGCGGCGTGGCTACCATGACCGCAGAATACGTGAAAGCCCTGGGGGAAAAGGTCAGGCTTCTGGATACACGGAAGACACTCCCCGGGTACAGGTTTCTGGATAAATACGCTGTGACATGCGGCGGGGGAAAGAACCACCGTATGGGCCTTTACGATATGGCTATGATCAAGGATAACCATAAAGAGGCGGGAGGGGGAGCCCTGGCTGTGCTCAAACGGCTAAAGGAAAAAGCTCCTGATGTTCCCATAGAAGTGGAGGCTGAGACCGTGGACGAGGCTGTCATGTTTGCTGAAGAGGGCTGCGATGTCATCATGCTGGATAATATGGATAATGAAAGCGTGAAAAAAGCCGCGGCGGCCATAAGAAAGATCGATCCTTCAGTTAAGATCGAGGTGTCCGGGAGCGTTACCATTGAACGGCTTCACAGCCTGGGTGTGCTGGATATCGATTATGTCTCCACAGGAGCTGTCACACACTCTGCGCCTGCAGCGGATCTGGCCATGGATATTATCCTGGACTGAATGAGGTTACTTGACTTTTTACCGGTTCCATATATGATTTGTTTATGAGAGAGATATTATTATGGATCGTGATCACCGTCGCCGCAGCGGCGGGGACAGTCACTGTGAAAAATGAGACATTGTCCCAGTTCCGCGTAAAAACAGGTAAAAGCGGCTATATATCCCCTCTTTTTGATGATCAGGATCAGTATGCCACAAACGGAAAAGGCGTGGAGATATTCACAGCGGTGCATAATAAACGCGCTTACTGCTTCTTTAAAGACGGTGAAACAGCTTCCATGCGCGTGAAGATCCCCAGAGACAGCGGTGAGATGCTTGAACCTTCCCGCTACCGCCTTGTAAAAGAAGCGCTGTTCCGTCCTCAGCTTGTTTTTGAGTACCTGGAACTGAGGGAAAAGTATTCCCGCGGGCATAAGACAGATCCCGATAATCTCTATGAAGCGCTGTTTTCCAACAGGCCCCACCCCAAAGTGGTTTACAAAAACGTCAGTGAAGAAAAAACGGACAGCTGGGTCAGGATGTCATATTTTATAAAACGTTACGACTATCCACTCTGGGAACAGATGAATACAAAGATACTTGAGACTATTAATAAAAGGAAACGGCAATGATCCTGCGGGACGCAGACCTGTCATGGCGAAACTCCTACTGCCTTCCGGCAACAGCCCGCTATTTCTATTCCTATCATAGTGAAGAGGAACTGAAGGATGTCCTTGCATGGGCAGCGGCCAAGAGACTTCCTGTCCACGTGCTGGGGGGGGGATCCAATGTGCTTTTTTCTCACAACGTGATCGAAGGACTTGTGGTGGCCGCTGACAACCGCTTTCTGAAATTCAACGGTTCACGCATAACCGCAGGCTGCGGCGTGGATTCATCGCTTTTCGCGGCGGCGGCTTGCTGCCACGGGCTGGAAGGCGCTGAGTTCCTGTACGGTCTCCCGGGCACCCTGGGAGGCGCCCTCTATATGAACGCCAGAGCCTATGACAGATCCATGTCTCAGATCGTCAGAAGAGCAAAAGTCATGGATATGAAGGGCAATATCATTGAGATACAAGCGGAGGATATGGCATTCGATTATAAGGATTCCTGGTTTCAGCACCATGACTGTATCATACTCTCTGCTGAATTTGATTTGGCTCCCGGTGAGAAAGAGGCGATTTCAGCTGAAATGGAACGGAATATACGTTCGCGCCGGGAAAAAGGACATTACGACTATCCCTCATGCGGCTCTGTATTCAAAAATCCCTATGACCTGGGCATCCCCGCAGGAAAACTCGTGGAAGACGCCGGGCTTAAAGGCGCCGCTTCAGGGAATGCTGAGATATTCACTAAACACGGCAACTTCATCGTCAATAAAGGGGGCGCCGAGGCCGTGGATATACTCGCCCTCATAAAGACCGTCAAAGAACATATCAGAAAAAGCAAAGACTATGACCTCGAGACAGAAGTGGAAATCTGGTAATTAACCTAATCTTCATATTTTCCTCACACCTTCTTTAAACTAACAGCGTAGATTTCATTCAAAGATATTTAAGGAGGTTACATATGAAGAAGACATTGTTGGTAGTATTGTTCCTGATGATCCCTGTCATGGTCATGGCTGCGGACATCAATTTCAAAGGTGAGATGAGAACCAGGATGACCTGGGCAACAGACGCAAGCGAAGCTGGTTTTGAAGATGCTGATTCATTCAGCAAGATCGACTCAAGAGTGAGAGTTTACATGGGCGCTGAGTACAGCGACAATCTTTCATTCACGCTGGGCCTGGAAATGGGCGACTTTGACTGGGGCCGCGAAGGTCACAACCATGATGAGAAAATCATCGAGCTCAAAAGAGCTTACATGGATTTCACACCTGATTTCATGGACAGCCTTAAGGTCCGCATGGGTCTTCAGGGTTATGCGGATTCTTTCAATTCCGCGATCTTTGACGAAGACGTTGCAGCTGTCATGCTCATGCCTCAGTTTGACACCATGAATATGAAAGCCGGCGTTATGGTCTATTCTGATGATGACGCCAAGGGCGTTTCAGACGAATCAAGGACAATCGCAGTTGTTGACATCAAAAAAGATATGGACAGCATGGCTCTTAAAGGTATCGTTCTTTACGATGCTTACAGAAACGAAGCCAATACTCTTTATCTTGGCGCCGGCGCTGACATGAAAATGGACGCTCTGGGATTCGGCGCTCAGCTCGTATACATGAGCTGGTCTCCTGATGATGAATCTTCTGACGACGTTACAGGCATGTTCGCATACGCTTACGGCCAGTACAAAGCCGACAAACTGAATTTGAAACTCAACTTCGGTTACGCTCCCGCAGATGATGACAGCATGTATATGGGTATCCATGAATACGCTGATGTTTACGGACTGGAATATTTCTTCCCCGGTTCTGTCTATGATGGCGATGAGATCTTCGATACATACGGCGGAATAACAGGGCAGATGGTTATCGCTCTCAACGCTTCCTATGACTGGATCTATGCGAACTTCGGTATGATCAACGGTACAAACGATCACATGACAGAGAAGAACATAGGTTCTGAACTTGATCTCGGTATCAAGACTGAACTTACAGAAAAACTCTCTTTCAAGGCCGTTTACGCCATGTTCATGCCCGGCGATGCTTTCGGTGGCAATGACAACACCGCAAGCGAGCTTTCAACTCAGATCAAATTCAAGTTCTGATACAAACAACAACCGACTCAGGTACCCATCGAGGTATACCTGCAACGGGAGGGGCGCGACAGCCCCTCCCTTTTTTTTATTCCGGTGTTTTAGCTCTGTAAAAAGAAAATCGACGCGCTTAATCGGTAAATCGTGAAAAAAAGTATCTTTTTTTGAAAAAATATTAAAAAATAGTGCAACTTTTTCACATATACTGCATCTATATTAATGTGAAAGATAATCAGGATATAATAGCACAGATTATAGACAGGGTCAACATCGTTGATTTTATCGGCAGATATATCCAGGTGCGGCGGACAGGCAAGAACCATATGGCGGTATGCCCGTTTCATGACGATAAAGGGCCGTCTCTCTCCATCAGCGGTGACAAGGGGCTGTTCCATTGTTTCGGCTGCGGGAAATCAGGCAATGTCATACAGTTCCTCATGGAATATGAACATATTCCTTTTTCCGATGCGCTGAAACGGCTGGCCGATGAGGCGGGAATAGAACTGAGACAGGCAAAAAGAAATCCCCGCCTGGATAAGTACAGGGAGATCAATGAAAAAGCGGCGCAGTTTTATTTCTCAAAACTCATGGACGCGCCGGAGGGAAAAAAAGCCCGTCTGTATCTGAAAGAAAGAAAAGTCAGGAAAAAAGTGATTCAGGATTTTAAGCTGGGATACGCGCCGGCAAGAGGGTCGGAATTATTCGATGTGCTGAAAAAAGCGGGCTATACCATGGAGGACGCAGATAAGCTCTTTCTCGCAAGGGAAGGGAAAAACGGTCCCTATGATATGTTCCGGGACAGGATCATCTTCCCCATATGCAGCACTTCGGGACACGTGGTGGCCTTCGGAGGAAGAGCCCTTGACAAGGAACAGAAACCAAAATACCTGAACAGCGCTGAAACGCCCCTGTTCTCAAAATCAAGGACCTTGTACGGCTTTAACCTCACCAAGGACCATATCTACAGAAAGCGTTCCGCTGTGATCGTGGAAGGTTATATGGATATGCTGGCTCTCTATCAGTACGGCATAAAAAACTGCGTTGCTGTCCTGGGCACAGCCTTTACAAAAGAACATGCCCTCATGCTGAAAAACCGCGTGGATAAGGTGTATCTTTTCTTTGACAACGATGAGGCGGGAAAAAGGGCCACCATGCGGTCTCTGGATATACTCTTCGCGGCGCATATACCTTCCTATGTGGTAGTGAACAACAAGGGGAAAGACCCCGATGAACTATTGAAAAACAACGGCGTTGATTCCGTAGTGGATATGATCAAAAACGCTGTGACGGGATTTGATTATTACGTGGATGAGAAATGCCGCGGTTTTAACATGTCCAATCCCCAGGAAAAAGCGGCGCTGTTTAAAAGCCTTGCGGATATATTCAGTAAATTTGAGGACAAGGACGCGGCGGCGTTTTATCTTCAGGCTTTGAGAGAAAGACTCGGCGTGGCAGGAGATGCGCCTTTGACAACAGAGAAAAAAACAGTGAAAAAAGAGAAGAGCGGGGTCAAAACCCCTTATAAAGCAGATGAACTTCTCTTTTTTGTGTTTGTACTTGAAAATAAAAAATATGCCCGTGAGTTTAAGAAGATCAAAGATGATCTGGGTTATTTTTTCTCCGGTGATACTATCCGCGCGGAGGGCGAAAATGCCCTGGAATACGCGCTTTCATGTGAAGGCGACTGCGTTGCGGCCAAAGCCCTGGATGACCAGGATGTGCTGCGCGAAGTCAGCGCCCTCATGCTGGGTAACAACGTGGATACAGGGCTGGATACATTTAAACGGTATTATGATGAAGTTATAAAGAAAATAAGTTTTAAAAAGAGAAGCGAGGTATACTTTGAAAAAACAATGGACTGAACCGGAACTCATTGAACATATTACTAAAGAAGCCGAAAAGAAAAACGGCATCAGCTATGAAGAACTCAATGACCTCATACCCGATGAAGTGGTCTCCCCTGAGATCTTCGAGAAGATCATAGCCGAACTTCAGAAAAACGGGCTCCTGGTTGACGATAAGGAAATGGGGGAGCGGGAACTGGACAATGATATCCTGGAAGACGCCCTTAATGAAAACACACTGGATGATCCCGTGAGGCTCTACCTCAGAGAGATGGGCAAAGTGCCCCTCCTGGATAAAGAGGGCGAGATCGAAGTGGCTAAACGGATAGAACTGGGATATGAGATGATCAAACAGCATATATACAAACTGGATTTCATCGTGCCGGAGATATCACAACGGATCAAACGCTGCGAAGAACGTCACTGCGAAGATGTCATCAATATGGAATATAACGACATAAACAATGGGGAAAAGCAGGAGGAGTACAGGGAAAAAGTCTTCAGGCAGTTCACTAAGGTGGAAGGCATCTATTCTGAGATCAGAGAAAACTATGAAAAGATACAGAAGGCAAAAAATCAAACGGAAAGTGAAAAACTCAATGTGCTCATGGAGGGAAAACGGGAAAGACTCCGTATCGCCATCGATGAGATGGATCTCAATTACCCGCAGGTGGATTCACTGGCCATGCGCTTCAGGATCTTTGTGAAAGGGCTGGAAGCCAAGGAAAAAGAACTGGAAAAACTGTCTCATCAGGATGACGCTCAGCCCTTTGAGATAAAAGGCCTCGAGGAAAATATCAGGGCAACGGAAAATGACCTGGGAGAGACACGGCAGAACCTGAAACTGGTGCTTCTGGAAGTCAATAAAGGGCTCCGCACAGTTGAACGAGCTAAAAAACATCTCATCAGCGCCAATGTCAGACTGGTCATCTCCATCGCGAAAAAATATACAAACCGCGGACTGCAGTTTCTGGACCTGATCCAGGAAGGCAATATCGGCCTCATGAGAGCCGTGGAAAAATTCGATTATAAAAAAGGGTATAAGTTCTCAACATACGCCACATGGTGGATCCGTCAGGCCATTACACGCGCCATAGCGGATCAGGCCAGGACCATTCGCATACCTGTGCATATGATAGAGAATATCAATAAGATCAATAAGACCATGCGTATATTCAAGCAGGAGAACGGAAGAGAACCCAGCAATAAGGAACTCTCGGATATCATAGATATGCCGGAAT
>CAZGIO010000027.1:12808-13948 GCA_964525975.1 uncultured bacterium | reverse complement strand
CTATGATCCATGATGGCGCCAAGATGTTCGATCCTGTAGCCCAGAGAAGTGCCCTGTCCCGCGGTGTTTTCAAGCAGTATGGTCACTCCCGTATGAGACACCGCTTCAAACACCATGTCAAGGCTCTCCGCTATCTGTTTCAGGGCATCTTCCTCAGAAAAAAGCCCCAGATGGCTTCCGGGATGTATGTTGAGATATTTGAGCCCCAGTTTATGCGTCCTGAGACATTCTTTTATGAGTGCATCCACTGACTTGGAGCGTTTTTCCTCTTCAGCGGATGCCAGGTTTATCAGATAACTGTCATGGGGAAGGACATGTTCCCTTGATATACCGGCTTTTTCAAGTCCCTCTTTGAAGAGATCGGCTGTCTTGTCATCCAGCTCCACGTGCTTCCACTGCCTCTGGTTTGCGGTAAATAGCGCAAAAGCGCCGGCGCCTATGCCGGCAGCCCTGTCCGGAGCTTTGTAAACGCCGCCTGCTGCGCTTACATGCGCTCCGAAATATTTCATCCTTCAGCCCATAGTCGGCATAGGTTAAGCACTGTCTTCACGGCGGTTACCATGGCCCTGGAAGGGATCCATTCCTTCTTTGAGTGGAACATGAGCCCTCCGGCGAATATATTGGGAGTCGGCACGCCCATATATGTGAGCCGTGCTCCATCTGTGCCTCCTCTGATTGCTGCGCTCACAGGCTCGCAACCCGCCATGCTCACGGCGCGGCATACATATTCCATGACCTTGGGATGTTTATCCAGTTCCTCTTTCATATTGGAATACTGGTCTTTCACTTCCATCTCTATATGCAGCCCGTTGTAACGGGATTCAAATATTTCCTTAAGCTTCTCCATCTCTTTAACACGCTTTAGATTGTTCTCACGTATAAAATCTCTCAGGATAAACTTCAATTCCGCCTGCCCCGGGTCTCCGTTCATATCAGTGAGATGACAAAAGCCCTGCTTTCCCTCTGTATGCTCCGGCTGCGCCCATTCAGGCAGCGCCGATAAAAACCTGCAGGCGACCTGCGCGGCATTTACCATGCGCCCTTTTGCAAATCCCGGATGTACATTTACGCCGTTGAACTTCATAAATACGCCGTAAGCGTCAAAACACTGATCCTCCACGTGTCCTTCAAGGCTCCCGT
>CAZGIO010000027.1:0-12786 GCA_964525975.1 uncultured bacterium | reverse complement strand
ATGCAGTCCCTTCCCCGATCTCCTCGTCTGGAGTAAAGACCACTCTTATCTCAGGATGTGGTATATCGCTATCTTCAGACAGCAGATGAAGAGCCGTCATGATCTCGGCTATCCCCGCCTTGTCATCGGCGCCCAGCAGCGTCCTGCCCGAAGCGGTGATGATCTCCTCTCCCCTGTATAAAAGAAGCTCAGGAGACTCTTCAGTGGTCAGCACAAGATTGCTGTCGTCAGGGAAGGTGACAGTCCCGCCGTCATATGCCTCGATGACCCTGGGTGTTACATCATTGCCCGGTTCAGATGGAGAAGTGTCCATATGCGCGATGAACGATATGGCTGGGCCTGTACTGCTTTCTGATGCCGGCAGCGTGCCGTAGACATAACAATTTTTATCGCATGTCACATCTTTAAGCCCCAGTTCATTTAACTCAGATACAAGGAGTTCAGCCAGTTTAAACTGCTTATCAGTGGAGGGATGGCTGCCTGTCTCATGGGAAGAGGCAGTATCAATGGACACATATTGAATGAACCGGTCCCTGCATTCCTTTTTTATCTCCAGATCACTTTTCATCGTTCTCCTTTTTCAGTTTTTTTATCTCTTTTGATATCTCGTTAACGCGCCATTCTATGGATGTGAGCACCCATAGTTCGAAATGGTTCACCCTCGCCTCATTATGCATAAGCAGCATGATCTTCAATGATACGGCGAAGATCGCCACGTCACTCAGGATCAGATGCAGTCTTTCCTCTCTCACAATAAAGGAGAACACAAGGAGCAGGAGCACTATGATGAGAAAGACTGTGTTGAACAGCTTGGTGTTGAACGTGGGCATCCCGCCGATGCTTCCCACGATGCCGCGTACCCTTTCCTTCTCCCGTTTAAAATGCTCTATCTCCTCTTTCAGGTCGGAGATCTCTTCTTCCACCATGTTTGTATCATAATCAGCCATATTATCACCCCTTTATAAATCTGATGATATCACTGCACACTTCCTCCCGGTCATGATCCACCGGGAGCATATGCCCTGAACTGTTATATATCACTGTGCTGCGGATATTGTTGCTGTATCTTCTCTGTATCTTCACCTGGTTGATGAGTCCAGCCACTCTGTCGTACGCGCCCAGCTGAATAAAGACCTCTCTTTTATGCCTCTGTCTGTCCCTTGTCACTTTTTTTCTGAGCCGTTCATACTCTCTGATGGCGCGCAGGGGTTCCTTCTTGAACCATGGAGGGTTGTCTTTACGCGCCTGAGGGTCCCTTATACCCGCATTGAGGCCGTCTTTATCCAGTCTCTTATGTTTGTATCTTCTGAATATGCGCAGGATGTCTATCATATTGAGCATAAACCGTCTTTTCCCGGTAAAGTACCAGGGCGGCGCGATAAAGACAGTCTTTCCGCTGGAGACAGTCAATGACGCCGCTTCAGCAAGCAGCGTCCCCATGGAGAACCCTATGATATGCAGTGTTTTATATTCAGCTGCGAGAGCCCGCGCCCTGCTTCGGGCAAGATCATACCATTCCCTGTAATCTGATCTTTCAAACGCTTCGAGAGAATCACCGTGTCCCGGAAGGAGCGGTATAAAAACATCTGCATGGCATTGTTCCGCTATCGTCCTCCCAAGATATTCAAGAGTCCCCGGATGGTCGGAAAAACCGTGAAAAAGAAGCACTGCTGTTTCGTGCCCTTTTCTCGAACGCGTTTCTGTCATCCTCTATGTCACCCATCTCACCCTCTGTAAGAGGCAGTTTATAATCACCGTCGAAACATGCGGAGCAGACAGGCATGCCGAATGCCTTTTCTATATCGTCTTTATCCAGATAGGTCAGTGTTTTCGCGCCTGTATATTCCGCCATCTTCTTCTCAAACACTTTCATGCCCTTTTCATAGTCCCCGGAAAACCTTCTCGCGATGAGTTCCTCTTTTCTTGATATGTCTATTCCGTAGTAACAGGGATAATAGACAGGAGGAGAAAAAATACCTATATGCAGTTCTTTGGGACCGCTCTTTTTGACAAGGCTGACTATATGTTTTGTAGTGGTACCCCTTACGATGCTGTCATCGATGATAAGCACCCTTTTTCCCTGAAACTCACCTGTTATGGTATTATGTTTCAGCCTCATGGCAAACTCACGGTCTCCCTGAGACGGCATGATAAACGTCCTGCCGCTGTACCTGTTTTTTATGAAACCGTCGCGCACAGGCACTCCCATCTCTTCAGCCACAGCGGTGGCCGACGGGCGGGCTGTGTCAGGAACAGGTATGACGACATCCACTTCTATACCCTTGTCTATCATCTTTTTGGCAAGGAGTCTTCCAAGGCTTAAGCGTGAATCATAAACGGACTGGCCGGATATGACTGAATCAGGCCTGGCAAAATATATGTACTCAAACACACATGGCGTATGTCTCTCCACCTCGATCTTTCTCACTTCAGGTTCTTTTCCTTTTTTAAAGATCATAAGGGATCCGGGAGGTATATCGTCTACATAATCAAATCCTGTGACTTCCATGGCCATGGATTCCGAAGATACCATGTAAGCGCCGTCTTTTTTGCCCCATACTCCTGGACGTATGCCCCTGGGGTCCCGGCAGGCGAACATCACGTCCTCGTTTTCCAGATACATGATGCCTACGATGGTAAAAGCGCCTCTCACGCGTTTATAGGTCTCACTAAGTGCTTTTGTGAGGTCATCTGCGGTATAGTCATGGTTTTTGATCTTCAGGAGCTCTTCCGCCAGCACATAAAGCACCGGCTCGATGTCGCAGCTCGAAGTCAGATAAAGGGATTTCTCAAGGAACTCTCTTCTCAGTTCATGATAATTTGTGATATTTCCGTTATGTGTGATGAAAATACCTGGCTGTTTTTCAAAAAACGGCTGTGCATTGACTTTTCCCGCGCTGCCCATGGTGGGATAACGTACATGGCCGATGCCTATGTTCCCCTGGAACCAGTCCAGTTTTTCCTTTGTAAAGACCTGGTTTACCAGGCCGTCGTCTTTTTCAAGGAAGAACTTCTTTCCGCTTTTTGTAGCCATGCCGCATGAGTCCTGCCCTCTGTGCTGTATGGACTGCAGCGCGAGAGCCAGATCATACTGAACACCTTCATCTTTTAAAATCCCGATAACTCCACACATAGACCTCTCCTTAAGAATTAAAAACGAGCTTATTCCCGGCGGCTGTTTTCATCACTGAAACCCCGCAAAGAGACATTATATATTTATCCGCATCTTTTTCAAGGAGTTTCCTCTTCTTGTTTCCAGGTTCATATACAGCCACTGAACGCATACCCGCTCTTTTTGCTGCGATTATACCTTCATGTATATCATCTATCACCACGCATCTGTAAGGATCCACCCCTGTCTTTTCGGCGATCTTCAGAAACAGGTCGCCGTGGGGTTTGCCTTTACCCGCCTCGCATGATGTCATGATGCATGAGAAATAGTCAGATAATCTCCATTTTTTTAGGCATATCTCTATAAGACTTCGATTGTTTGAACTGCCTATTGAACATATGATACCCTCGCCGGCTAGTTTCTTTATCAGGGTTTCAGCGCACGGTTTCAACTCTACTTTTTCACTGTAATATTCCCGTGCCATCTCCTCCCACTCATCCATGATCTCCTCTGTCTCCATCTTCAGCGAAAAGCGTTCCCGGAAATATTCCGCAGTCTCCCGAAAACCCCTGCCCCCGATCTCTTCCTGCAGGTCTCCGGGTACGGCGATCCCCCTTTTCCCTAAAAATCCCGTGTCGATCTTTCGCCATACATCCATGGAATCGGCAATGGTGCCATCGAAATCAAAGATCACCGATATTACATCATCAAAATACATAATGTCATTATAACATCCGGGGTTTTCCCGGTCAATTGAAAGAAAAAAGAGGGGCTATAAAGCCCCTCTTTCCGTATATCAGATACCCGCAGCTGTAAACTGCGCGTTCAGTGCCTGTGCTTTGTCCCTGATGTCCTGAGCCAGTGACGCATAACCGCCGTAATTCAGGACCATGTTAAGGAAGGTCCTTGCTGAAGTATGGTCTCCCGAAGCGGAGCTGCCGTAAAAATAGAGTTCCGCCTGGTTGAGCCTTGTCATGGCCCAGTTGATGTCCAGTTCGCTGTTGTTGTGTGAGAATGCCCAGCCTGTGCTCATGGAGCTGAGCGTGGTCTCAAACCCTTTTACAAGGCTCAGATTGGCATTGTTCTTCACCTTGTAACCGCACATGGCCGCATAGGCGTCGATGAGGATATCCGTTGCCACAGAAGCTCTGTGTGTATATATGGACATGAGCCAGCTGTCCGCAGTGCTCTCGCTGTATCTTACGGGATCTGCGAGATATATGAGTCCCCGGCCCAGTACGGCTTCATAATAATCCGAGTCCTTATCCAGAGCGTTGGTGAAACTGGTCAGGGCGTCATCATATTCCGATGCCTCAAAATGTATCCACCCTTCCGCAGTGTAATCAGCCGCTGAAGGCCCCGATGGGGTCGTTGAGGATGAACCTCCGCCGCATCCCCACAGGGTGAAGCCTATAGCTGCTATCAACATTACTTTTAATATATTTTTCATGCTATCACCCCCTATTTCAGCATGACCATCTTGTGTGTATACCTGCGGCCGTTTATCTCAAGAACCGCATAGTAGACACCGCTTGCAACATCACGGCCCTTATTGTCCCTGCCGTCCCAGAAGGCTGAATAGTCCCCTGGCTGGGCGATGTTTCCGTCCAGAAGGAGACGGACCTCTCTGCCCCTTGAATCAAATATGATCAGTCTGGCATGTCCCGCTTCTCCTGCTGAATAGTTTACTGTGGTTGTGGGATTAAACGGGTTCGGGCTGTTAAAGAGATCACCGTTTGAGAATGTCATGACAGGTATCTTGCCCGGGAGCACAGTATAATATCCGCTCTGTGATATCCTGTCTGTATCGCTCCATGAACCGTTCCTCCAGACTGCCAGTTTATGTGTCTCAGACGCATAGGGGATCCCTTCATCCACATGCGCTATGTAGAATATAGGTCCGTCTGAATCATCGATGCCGTGCATGTCAGGATGATTCACGTTGATGTATGTGAAGGCGTCCTGTCCTTCCAGTTCAATTGAACTGTGCAGTGCATCGGGTTCCGTTGCCGGAGACGCGGCGCTCCGTGTGAGCTGTATGCCTGCGTCCACGATATACGGCGACGTGCCTATGCCGATGTCCACTGTGAGTGAACCTGTAAATGCCGTATTATTGAATGTATACCAGGATGAGTAAGCACCTGTGCCATTGGCTTCCATACCTGCCCATCCGGTGGAGCCGGATGTTGTTGTATATTTCATGAGGACAAAATTATCGCTTGCTTTTTCATCCGCCTGCATCTCCTGTCCCACGACGCCCACTTTCACATAGTCATCGTTAAGGAGGTTGGGCAGCAGCTCAGCATCCAGGCTTCTCACGTACAGATCCTGTTCAACGGTCAATGTGTCTGACGTATCAGAGTTGTTTATGATCTTAAGCCTGAACACATAATGGCCTTCCTGTGTGATATTTGCTTCAGGAACTGTCAGTGCCATTGTGTAAGTCCCTGCGGATGTGGTCACCGGTTTGGCTATGCCGGCCCCGGGAGTGGTCCCGTACAGATATACCAGTCCCTCATATGTGACGTTGGACACATTGTTTGTATCCGCCCATGAGAACTCTATGACATTGCCGGCATCTGTGGCCTGTGAGAGAAGATAGAGCCTTTCTTCGGCAGAGGTGTCATCCACATTCACCGGCTCGAACGCTCCCGGCACATCCAGCGCCGTGACATTAAATGTTATTGTATTGCTGGAATATTTAGTCACGCCCCCTTTGGTTCCATACACCCTGGCATAATATGTGCCCACAGCTGCGGGAACAGCAACATTGTAAAAAGTATTGGAACCTACTCCCACACTCATATTGGATGCAAATGTCGGGTCCATACTATACTGAAGGACATATGACACACTTGAACCGGCGGATCCCCAGGTAAAACCGATGGTGCCAGTTGAAGCCTTGTATATGGATCCTGTTTCCGGCGCAGTGATGGAAAAATCATCCAGTCCGAGAGCATTGGTGAGGTCAAGCACGCCCCAGCCCCAGGAGCTGTCCCAGGAATTGGATGACCATGTATACTGCGATGTGCCCTGAGAATTGGTCTTGAAATAGTTAATCACATCAGAATATGTCCATGAGGAGTTAATTTCCTTTATAAGTGCCACTCCTCCCGCCACAATGGGCGATGACATGGATGTCCCCTGCATATATCTGTAAGTTATACTGCTGGATGATATGGGGTCATTGGGTAGATATGAATCGCCTGTCACCGAGGCCTCATCAGAGGATCTTGCAGACAATATCATTGACCCCGGCCCTGTCACATCGGGCTTATTGCGCCCGTCTCGTGTGGGGCCCTGTGATGAGAATGGGGTGATGGCATCCGCTGTATGACCATAAGTCCATGTCCCGTCTTTTGCCACCCAGGGACTTCTGATTGTATATGCCGCAACCGCTATCACATTGTTTCCGCAGGCGCCGTTGCCCAGAGACATGGTTGTGGTATCCGCCACGTTAAATAGCATGGTGCCGGGATATCCGTTTTCAAGTCCGCTGTATATCCAGCCGTCCAGACGTGTCACTGTCCCTGACTGCGCCTTGAACTCAAACTTCCATTGAGTACCGGATCTGGGGTATTCGCTCTGAGTCTTTCCATAATCGCCCAGCATGACCTGTATATGTTTGGTATCGCCGTCGTGGGCGCCCTTCCAGACAGTTATGCCTGTACCGTCGGAGAGCGTGCCGTCATAACTGGAAGCTGTGATCCATGAAGTGGCTGTACCTGTGGAATCAGTCACCCTTATATCCAGAGTACTGGTGGAATCATAATAGAAATTTATGTAAAGATAATCATTATTTGCTCCGGAAGTCGTTGAATAATATGTCCCGTCTATATCAAAATCCAGTGTCTGTGCGGAAGTTGTTATACTATCCAGATATCCGTGACATGCGTCGTTGGCATCATTACCCGCAGACCTGACCACCATGAGATCACCGTTTGATGCGGCTATCATGCTGTCCAGCGCGGCGGTCTCTGTATCTGTTCCGTCATGGGGCCCCCACTGGCTTCCCAGACTCATATTTACGATGACAGGCTTGCCTATGGCCTTGGCCCGTTCATTGATATAATCCACAGCATCGTTCACATGCATAAAATCAGTCTTTACAAAGATGATGTTTGATGTGGTGGCGCTGCCCTTGCGCGCCGTATAACTGGTGTCGTATCCCCCCACGGATCCAGCCACATGGGTACCATGTCCGTGATAATCCGCTTCGGTACAGGTGCCTGCGTCTATCTGCGCGGCGGTCCACTCTGTGCCGTAGCTTGCTGAAAAGCTGCCCACGCTGATGCTGTTTGAACCTGTGGTCTGATCCCATATATAGAGTATCCTTGTATTGCCCGATGCATCCTGAAACGCCGCATGGTCCACATCAATACCGGAATCCACGATGCCTATGAGCACATCGTCGCCGGTATAACCCGCGGTATGGATGTCATCCGCATTTATCTTGGGAATGGATAAATCATTGTGAGGCCTTTTCTTCACGATGTTATCCACTTTTTTCACACTGTCAGAAAGAGACATCACTTCAAGGTCCTCGATGGTGACCTGAGCGGAATACATGTCATCTGACAGATGCCGGTAGGGTATCCCCCTCCCGTCAAATATGGAAGCATCTTCGGCTCTCACCATGACGCTTATCCTTTTTTCACCGTTTATCTCACGTACAGACAGAACGTCTGAAGACCTCAGGTCCTTCTGTTCCTCATACGTATACTTCGTCTGCAGCCTCTCAAGCTGAGGAGAAAGTCCCCCTGCAAACAGAGTAGAAACCGCAGCTGCTGTCAACAACAGCAACAACCATCTTTTCATCTGAGTCCTCCTTTATTTATCGTATATACGCAATAAGTATACTCATATTTCATGAATTTTAAAGTATTTTCCTGTTTCTTAACAAACAGATTAATATTTATATGTTAAACACACAAATAGAATTCCCCTGATAACCATCCTCTGCCTCTTTTTCGCAAAAAAGGCACCATGTCTTTACATATCAGACGTCCTTGAAGAAATATTCCCGAGTCTTCTTCTTGATGATTAATTATATACAGCGGCGCTTCACACCTGTTCCGCGATAATGTTTCTCAAACATCTTTGTAAGGAAACATCATGGTCTCCTTGAGTTCATCACTTCCCGAAAGGATCATGAACATCCTGTCAAGACCCAGAGCGCCTCCTGACGCAGGGGGCATACCTGTTTTCAGCGCGTCAATAAACGTGTCATCTATCTCATATACGGTCTTTCCGGACTCCTGTCGCAATGTTTTTTCCACTGTGAACCTTTTTTCCTGTTCAACGGGGTCCGTGAGTTCCTCAAAGCAGTTTGCAAGCTCGATGCCTGCCATATAAAATTCGAAACGTTTTGCCACTCGGGGGTCATCTTCCTTCCTCTTTGAAAGAGCGGCCATAGCCGCGGGATATTCATACAGCACCACAGGCCGTTCAAAGCCCAGGTTGGGTTCCACATCATTCATGAGTATGGTGAAAAAGAGGTCTTTCCACCCTTTCCTCTCCTCATGGACTCCTATCTCATTAAAATCGGTGCCCGCATACTTTTTAAAAGCCTCTTCAACGGTGATCTTCTCATAGGAATCCAGGGATATGGTCCCCCCTTTATATTCCACTGCATTGCTTCCCGCCAGTTTCCTCACAAGGTTCAGACAGTCATCCATAAGGGTCTCGTACGGTTCATAGGAACGGTACCACTCCAGCATCATGAATTCAGGGTTATGCAGTTTCCCGGGCATATCCATCCTGAACACCGGACATATCTGAAAGATATTATCCGCGATGCCAGAGACCAGCGCCTTTTTCATAAAATATTCCGGCGAGGTGTGCAGATACAGGTCCTCTTCTCTAAAAGTTGTCCCGAATGAATCCATGGTGGGTTCCATGGCGGCATATCGTGACATCACAGGGGTATTGATCTCCAGAAATCCCTCTTCCCAGAGATATGAACGCACCTGGGCGTACATGAGCTGGCTTTTGATCATCCGTGCCTTGAAATCCCTGTCGTAAATCGCGCGTTTCCAGTTCTGATTGCCCGGCGTAAGCGCCCCCTTTGTGAGCAGCGTCTCCCTGGCCACGTTAAAGACTGCGTCATCCATCTTTCCTTCCAGCTCCGCCAGGTCGAACATATCCAGGTTTGATCCCGACAGCCTGAAATACTGCAGGCCGGAAAAAAGGTATTTATGCCCCTCTATTTCAAGTATACGTCCCCGTATGATCATACTTCCATCCTCATCCCGTCATATGCGTATATCACTTTCATGCCGTCCACTTCGGTGTCTTTAAAATATTCCAGATAACGCTGGCTGAAATGTGTGAGCACCAGGGTCTTCACATCATGTTTAAGCGCCAGCTTTATGGCTTCACCATGTGTGGAATGTCTCCCCCTTCTGGCAAATTCCACATCCTCATCCTTGTATGTGGCATCATGTATAAGAAGGTCCGCGCCTTTCGCCAGTTTATGCCCTCCCTTGCACGGTTCCGTATCAAGGCAATAAGATACAACCGTCCCTTTTCTGGGAGGCCCCAGCACATCTTCGGGATGTATGGTCTTTCCGTCCATCTCGATGGGTTCGCCCTTCTGCAGTTTTCCGTACAGCGGCCCCTGTGGGATGGAGAGCGCCCTGGCCTTTTCCACGTCGAACTTGCCAGGTTTTTCTTTTTCCGTATATTTGAATCCGAAAGTCCTGGTCGTATGACGGAGTTCCACGGGACTTACCACCGCATGGCCGTTTACTTCAATATCAGCGGTCTTGGAGATCTCAGTCACATCCAGGGGATACTGGAGCTCAGTACCGCTGAATTCCAGGTTGTTTTTAAGATACTTTTTTATCCCCTCAGGACCGTATACAGCGAGGGGTGAAGTCCTTCCGTTGAGTGACATGGTGGTTATAAGCCCCATAAGGCCGAATATATGGTCTCCATGTACATGTGATATAAAAACGGCTTTTATCTTTGAATGTCTCAGTTTTGCTTTCTGTATCTGATGCTGGGTGGCTTCTCCGCAGTCAAACAGGATAATATCACCGTCATGTATCAGCGCAGTGGAAGAATGGTTCCTGAACAGCCCCGGTACCGCCGCCCCTGTTCCCAGGGTAACTATCTCTATCATAATAACGCCTTTCTATTAATATCCGATTTCCGGCGTTGATTTTAAAATAAATAGTTTCCGGTGTCAACTGTAACTGTCTTTATATCAATGGTAGACAGTCGCCTCCAGCACAATCCTGTCAGGGCCTATTTCTTTTACGAGGAGATCCCTGGCGCTTACAGGTTTTTTCTTTCCCTGACGTCTTCCTGACATATCCGCCAGTTCGATCTTGTATCCTTCTCCAAATGATATGGTCTCTCCTGTCTTGACACGGATCTCCGATTCAAATCCGAACCCGGCCTGCCCGTTATTCCCCGTATATCCAAATCTTACGGACCAGTATCCGTCCTCTGTTTTTCCGCCCCCTGCAAAAAACACAGTCATGGACATGGCAAAACCGCTTTTTCTGCATATCCTGTCTCCCAGATAAAACAACCCTTCCATATATCTCCCTTCCATTAACGCAGTGACAACTCCATGAGATACCCCTCTTCGTTCACCGCAAATATCCTCTCTCCGGCGTAACATATGCCCTCGCATTTTCCCGCCTCTTTCCGGTCCAGTGTGTAAACCGTGTCTAATAATATCTCATCATCCTTCACAGCGGCTTTTATGACGCTTCCGTATGTCAGGACCAGGATCTCATTATCTCCTGCATCTGCAGCTGTCACGGGATATTCAGTGCGTATTTCTCCCATCTTTTCCAGAATTATTTCACCGCTTTGATTTTCCGTCATCGCAGCCCTGAAGACCTGGGCGCGCCTTTTTTCCTTTGTGATGAGATATAACCACTGGCCTGAACAAAACAGAGCTTCAGCATCAAATGACCCTGTCCCCGGCTTTCTTTTCAGAGTCATCATCCCCTCTACAGGGGTCTTTTCATCACCGTCACCTTTAAGATTCACACTATATATGACAGGATCCCTGTCCCGTCTGAAGTTATTGCCTGTGTCCCCGATGAGCAATACCCCTCTCTCATCAACTGCTATATCCTCCCAGTCCCTGTTCCTGCATCCCGTCAGTCTTAATTCCTCCACAGTCCACTCCTCTTCATCGAGGATGAATAGTGACGGACTGTTATGTGAATCATTGATGATGTAAAACTTATCTTTTAAGAAGATGATGCCCGAAGCCTCTCTTACATTCGGACATGATATCTTTTTTTTGGAGATGATCTCAGCTCTGTTTTCCTGGAAGGAAAAAGACTGCCTTTCAACGGCAGAAAAAGTCATACAGCCTGAAAGAGAGATGATGATAAAAGTGATGATAGATATATGTCTCACGGGTCGAACTGAGCTTTCTCTTTTTTGCCCTTATCCCCTTTTCCTTCGATCACAATATCGTCTATAAGGAGATAAGAGGGAGTCACAGCGGACACAGTCACATTGAAAGGTTCTATCCTCACCTCGATGTTATGCGCCTCCGGTTCGCCGGCGCTCATGAGATGCCGCAGAGTTGACATGGAATACTCCAAGCCGTCAAGGTGTCTCAGGAGTATGTACTTTCCGTCTGCTGTGACTTTATAGCATTCCGCGGGCACCAGTATGTTTCCGCCGTCACCGCTCACTGTGCCTGTTCCGGGAGCGAAACCGGGATATTCCAGCCTCCGCACCTCTATGTAATAATCATACCCGTTTTCCGCTGACATGCGCAGCGCTTCTTTGCGCGCTGCCTTCTCCTGATCCACTTTTTCCGATGAGAGGACAAACACTCCAGGGGCCGTTACTGCGCTCCATGGTGATGCCCAGTGATAGTGCCCGTTGTTTTCCTGGGCGTCATCCGCGGGTATCCGTGAATTCAGCAGCCGTTTTGCGAGACCTTTATCCACCAGTCTCACTTCCCGCGGACGCTGTCCCTCGGCGTCATAATGAAATGCTCCCGCAAGTTCCACGCCGTTAAATATCTCCATCCCGGGGACGACATCCAGTGACAGAAGGGGTGAGATAACCCTCCTGCCTGTTCTTTTACCGCTTTTACCCATGTTCTGGACGGGATCAGACATGGCGACCCTCTCATCCTTGTACAGGGGGATCCGTCGTGCTATAAGAGGCGCGTCTCCTCCAAAAAGCGCCGCCGCTGAGATCTGCGCGGCACCATATCCCGTAAAAAGCACCGGCCCGCAGTAATAGTCTTCGTATGTCTCCCCCTGCATGGAAAGGTTTTCAGCAAGTGCTCTGCATTCCCGTAACACTTCTTTGCCTGGCAGACGGGTAAAAATAAGACGTTTTCTGTCTCCCATCACATGGTTTTCCCCATCCCGGATGCTTCCACCAAACTCAACAGAGCAGTATCCCATGGGATATAGGGCTTTGGACCCTTCTGAGTCAATAAAGTTGATCCTCAACCCTATGACTGTTATTTCAGCGTATGAATCAAATATCTGTGGATATTCCTTGAATATCATAGAGAGACTGTCTGATAGTTCCCTGACTTTTTCCTGTTCCGGCATGAGATAGATCTCATCTGAAAGATATTGCACCGGGACGTTCTGTGAAAAATCATCCAATCGGTTTTCCATCCTTTGTTCCGCGAAGAGGTTTTTCTTCTCTTCAAACAGGTATGCTTCCTC
>CAZGIO010000026.1:945-14151 GCA_964525975.1 uncultured bacterium | reverse complement strand
CCCGCCGGTATGAGATTTTTCAGGGCATCTGCCTTCCGGCGGTATTTATCATACACTTCACTGTTCTCTTTACGGGGTATGGGGTAATATGGCGTATCCCCCCGCCGGATATCGCAGGGTCTGGGATATTCATACGTCACAGTGGTCACGTCAGAGACCTGTCCCGTACAATGTTTGAATTCCGTTATCCTGGTATAATCATGCTCATTGGGATAATTGACTGTACAGGCGGGCTGATGAAACGCTTCCCTGAATGTCTCAAAACGGAACTCAAGCCCTCTGTAGGGCAGCGCCCCGTACTCATAACCGAACAGCTCGTCAAGGGGCCCGGTGTAATAGACAGTATGGGGTTCTCTGCCGTCCTTAAGCATCATGGCGCCATCTTTAATCTCCAGCATGTCTGAATGGCGGCAGTTGAGGCGGATATCGATCCCCTCATGATCCATCATACGCGAGAACATCTTTGAATATCCTTCAGCGGGCATGATCTGATATTGATCGTAAAAATACCTGTCATCCTCCGTGACCGCCACGGGTACCCTGGACGTCACGCTCCTGTCCAGCTCCGAGGGATCAAGGCCCCACTGCTTTTTTGTATAATTCAGAAATACTTTTTTATAAACATATTCACCCAGGCCGGCGATCTTCGGATCCTCATCCTCACGTAGCGTCCATACAGGCACTTTATGCCCGTACCCGAATTTGCCGGTCAGAGCGTCCCTCAAGCGCTTTCCCCGCTCTCCGGGAAACAACCTGGAAAGTGACTCAAGATTAAAAGGTATGGGTACAAGCGTCCCGTCAATATCGCCCAGCACCCTGTGTTCATAGGGATGCCACTCGGTGAACCGCGAGAGGAATTCCTTCACTTTCAAACTGTGTGTATGAAAGAGATGGGGCCCGTATTTATGCACAAGTATTCCAGATTCATGGTATTCATCATACGCGTGGCCGGCAATATGATCCCGCTCTTCCAGCACAAGGACATCTCCCTCACCCTTCTCAGCAAGTCTGCGGGCGATGACACACCCGGCCACTCCGGCGCCCACAACCACAAAAAGTCTATTCATCTGATTCCCTTCCCATGTATTTCAATGCGAGTATGGTTATATCATCGTATCGTTCATTTCCCCTGCCGAAAAGCGCCACATCCTCCAGGAGGTTCTTGACGATCTTGGGCGCTCCCGCCCCGCCGCTTCCTTGGGTATTCAGGAGTATCCTCTCATTACCGTATAGTTCCCCCTCGGGATTCATCCTGTCAGGGACACCGTCTGTATAAAAGAGTATCACATCTCCGGGGTCAAGCATCACCCGGCGTTTTTCCAAAGCATCGGAAAATTGCTCTCCATCCACAAGATTGAAACCCATTCCCCGGGACCTTAAAAAATCCGCTTTTCCGCTGGCTGCCTGATACAGGACAGGCTCCTCGTGGCCATACCGTATCCAGTCAAAATAGCCCTCTGCCGTATCCACCACACCGATGATCATGGTGATAAAAAATCCCCGTTTTTTTGTCTCCCTCAGATAACTGTTGATAAAGGCACCCACTTCTTCAATCTCATTTTTGGATTTAAACGCCGAGTTGATGGCGCCTTTTATCTCCGCCATGAAAAACGCCGCACTGACGCCCTTGCCGGAGACATCTCCTATGACAACGGCATATTTGCCGTTTTCCAGGTCGAGGATATCATAATAATCTCCACCCACCACCATGGAAGGGACATAGGCCGCCTTTATATCAAGGTTCCTGATGGACAGGTTCCTCTTGGGCAGAAGCTCCATCTGTATCTGTCTTGCGATCTCCAGTTCATTTTTCAGCTTCTGGTTCTCCACTGTCTCCGTGAGGTCCTCAAACGCTATGATAATACTCACAAGAGACGCATTTTTCTTTCCCTGATAAAACATCCTGAGGTCTTCCTGTCTTGACACGAAGGGGACGATCTTAAACTGGAGGAATCTCCCGTTATGCCAGAATTTAAGCGAAGATTCTTCAAGAGTCCCGATGGACTTTTCAATGGCCTCACTGAGGAGCTTCAGATTTTCCGGGGGAAAGACAGACCTGAGGTCTGTAAGATCTCTTCCTCTGTATACGCACCGTTTTCTGTTGCATGAATAGCACATCCCCATGCCTGAGCAGACGATGCCCGTACGGGATTCCAGCCCCAGCATCTGCCGCCCCGCCGAATTGATATTGGCTGCAAGCTGCCGGTCCATGGTCATGAGCCCGAATGGGATCCCCTCATACATGGCTGAATTAAGGTTCACAAAGGAACTGAGCTCCCTGAAGGAACTGTGCCTGATTGTATACTGGTTTATGAGAAGAGCAAGCTGCACCATCTCGCTTTCTGTCATGGCATTGGCCCTTTTAAAACCGATATGTATCATATCTTTGAGATCAAAGAAAAACTCTCTGCTCTGAAACACCGGTTTTGTCCTGAACTCCATGCGTATGGGGATGAAGATAGACGTCCTCACGCCGATCTTATCATATATGGTCTTAAACTCATTATCATTTCTGCAGTCAAGTGAATAATGTATATCGCCTGTGTCAGAGAACTTATCCACATACTGTTTCATCCAGTCGTCGATCTCATACCCTTCTTTTTCAATACCGTAATGGAGGCATTTATCATGATCCATATCCAGCAGGAACATGGAATCAACGCCGAATATCTGTTTGACCACAGCGAACACATCCTTAAAGAAACTATGGGCATCCTCATTGAAATAGATCTTAAATCGTGTAAAAAGACTTATTTTGTTCATGTTTCCCCTGCGAGAGCGGATCTGAAGAAACGCCTGAACGCATCATCTGATTTTCTCAGTCTTCCCGCCATTTCCGTGATAAAAGAAGTGTAGATCTTATGCCGTATATCTTTGTTATCATTGATAATGCGGTCAAAATCAGATCTGAGAAGCACAAACAGCTCCAGGTCTTCCACGGCTTTAGCCCCTGCAAACCTGCTTCCGCCGTCAATGACGCCCACTTCCCCGAAGAAATCCCCCTGCCCCAGGGTCATGATGGACTGCAGCGGTTTTTCTCTGATATTCCTGAATATCTCAACGCTTCCCTTCTGGATAAAGTAGAGAGCGTCCGCGGGATCCGACTCCTCATATATGACAGTATCCGTTTCAAACGGCTTCAAAAAAAGTCTTTTTTCAACAGACTCACGTTCCGCTTCTGTCAGCGTGGAAAATAAATAATATTTTTCTATCATCACATGCTCCCCATATCCATAAGGTAAAATGTGTTCAGCTTATCGCTTGTGGACCTTATCCTGAAACTGAGTTTGTTAATAATATTTCTGAGGATAATATCTGAATAGTCAGAATCTCCTGAGATGAGAGACTGAAAGCCCTCTCTGGAGATGCGTACAAGTTCGCTGCCCTTGAACGCAAAGGCTGACGCGCTTCTTTTCCCGCCGTCAATAAGCGCCATCTCTCCGAAAAAATCAAAGGGCTGGAGGATGGCCACTTCTTCGGCGCCCACTCCGTCTATTTCCAGCACAACGCTGACCTTGCCTTCTCCAATGATATAAAGAAAGTCCCCTTCGGAACCCTCTTCAAACACCATGGTCTTCTCGTCAAAAGAGACTTTCTCAAAATCCTTCACCACCAAAGGAAGGTGTGATACAGGCACATCTCTGAAAAGATCCGTCTGTTTTAAAATATCAATCCTTTCCAAAAAAAACCTCCGACTTTCTTATTTCGTTCAATGTCTTGTTATCTGTCAGATCAAACTCAAGGGGTGTCACGGAGACCAGTCCCAACTTCAGGCAGCCGTCATCAGAAAGCTCATCCATGTCCTCATCAAGCTCCCCGGTAAACCAGTAATAATCATTCCCCCTGGGATCTTTTCTTTCCAGCAGCGAAGTCTTGTAATAGCTGAACCCCTGTCTTGTAAACCTCATGGCAGGGGGATCTTCCGCAGGCTCGTCGGGATAATTCATATTCATCACAACACCGGGCCTGAACCATTCCGAACCGGCCCATTTATCCAGAAACCGGGCCACATAGGCACCCACTGAATCCAGCTCCGTACGGTTTACACCTGCTGAGACAGCCATGGATGGTATACCCGACATCCTCGCTTCGGAAGCTCCGGAAACAGTACCCGAATAAAAAATATTGCTGGATGTATTATGCCCTTGATTGATCCCCGAGATGACACAGTCGAAGGTATCATGGGCAAGGGCGGCTTTAACGCAGTCCGCGGGAGTGCCTGTTACCGCCCTGCCTGTAAAACCGTCCTTTCGTATCACCGGAGTGATCCTTATGGGATCATATAATGTGATGGAATGGCTCACAGCGGACTGCTCCGAATAGGGAGCCACCACGGTGACATCATGCATGTCACATAGAGCTTTCCAGAGACAGAAGATGCCCCGTGAAAATATTCCATCGTCATTGGTTATGAGTATTTTCACATATGCCTCAATGTTTCACGCCGCTTTTGCTGTCTCTTTCTTTATTCCACTCGACCCATCTGTTCTTCTCTTCAGGACTCATGGGGTCAATTTTGTCCATGCGCATGATGCGGCCCTGTGAATCCACCCTCAGCTCCATCATCTCCCGGACGATGACCGTCCATTCCTCCAGCGTCACTTCTTTTGGACCTTCCACTTCCACGGGGCCGGATACTTCCACGGGGTCGCCGTTGTCTTTATCATCATCTGATTTATCCGAAGGCTTCCCGGAGACTTCCACATTGCCTTTATACACTTTGATCAGCGTTCCGGAATCATCTGTATTGATCCTGAATATAGTCCCCACGATGGATGATGTCACCGCGGAAGAATCCACTGCAAACAGCTCGTCTTCCCCGGCCTTGTTCACGTTGCCCCAGATCTCGCCCTCTTCCACTTCCACCTGAGTGACTATCTTATCTTTTGATTCTTCGTACAGTTTCAGCATATTAACCGTTGTCTTGGGAGCAAGCCTTATCACCGTTCCTCGGAGCAGAGATACTTCCGCGAATGATTCGGGAAGGGTCCTGAGTATCTCGCTGCTGTTTACATCCATCTGAAGCGCGGCTTCAAACCAGTCCGCCTCAAGCCCCTCTTTTTTCTGCGCTTCGCCTTCCAGGGCTGTGATGGTCCCTTTTTCCTGTCCTTCAGCTGACAAGACAGCTGTTGTCATCAAACATATTGTCATTACCATTAATGCTATTTTTTTCATACTCACCTCCGGTATCATTCACCGATTATCTTTATCAGTACTCTTTTTCTTCTTTTTCCGTCAAATTCACCGTAGAAGATCTCCTCCCACGGACCAAGGTCAAGGTGTCCGTCAGTCACAGCCATGACCACTTCCCTGCCCATAAACTGCCGCTTGATATGCGCATCCCCGTTTTCCTCCCCTGTGAGATTATGCCTGTAAAGTTCGGGATCATGGGGGATATGTTCCTCCAGCCATCGCCGGTAATCCTCCATAAGCCCCGATTCATTATCATTCACAAAGACGCTTGCGGTTATATGCATGGCATTTACGAGGCATAAGCCCTCTTTTATGCCGCTTTCTTTAATTGCCGTTTCCACCTCAGGCGTAATGCGCTCAAAAGCGATTCTTTCACTTGTATTAAACCATAATTCTTTTCTGTATGACTTCATAGTGCCGGCCTTTCCTCATTTTGATTTTCCTTGACACATAGAAATTATATAATATAATTCCACCACCTTCAATGCCGAAGTGGCGGAATTGGTAGACGCGCTGGATTCAAAATCCAGTGGGGGCAACTTCGTAAGGGTTCGAGTCCCTTCTTCGGCATCTCATTTTTCCGTCTTTTCCTTCAATATTGTCTCCAGTCCTGTCCTGTAACCTGATACCTGATACACAATAACGCCGTCCTTTACAAGAAACAGCGCCGGTTTTTCCAGGCCGGGAACATCTGCTTCAAGGGACCTGGCATCCTTTGCCTTTAACACGCTGTTCACTCTTTTTCCGCCGTTGACCGCGATATAAGCTGCTCCGGACAGAGCGGCGGCGGCTTCCGACATCCGGATCTCAGGCTCGCTGACGTTTTCATCTGTAAAAATATAGATCTCCACTCCGCCTTTGTAATGATCCCGGATCAATTCCATGACAGTTCCCGGCACATGTTCTCTGGCCGTGACAGGTTCAGGCAGGCGTCTTATATCAATCTGAGGTTCTTCTGACATGGGGACGATCTTCAACGCGGCATCGCCGTTTTTATTTCTTACGTAAGCGCAAACATAGATCTGGCCTTCATCAGGCACTCTATACCTGCCTTGAAAGACACCCTCTTTGTTTTCTCCTTCAAAATAGGCATATTTCAGCACCCCGTTTTTATTAACATACTGGACGATGAAGTTTCCGAAGGGATCCGGTTCCACAGCCTCGCCGTCGACATTCAGCCTCAGACGGAACTCTCCTGCGGAATCAGCACCTTCTGATTCACGTTCCAGCAGAGCGGGGACAAATTTTTTGCCGTTGTAGTATTCCAGCCTTCCCTTCCATCTCACAGGTATCCCGTACATTTTCAACAGAGCATCTGTAAGGAGAAGTTTCTGATAATCAGTGACATGTCCCATCCTGAATATTTCCATGGGGTTCAGAGAAGCCGTAAAATACGTAAAATCTCTTTCCTCCGTTCTGACTGCGGAATCCACAGCATTGAGGATCTTTTCCGCGCTGGTTTTCAGACTTCGTGCAAGGTGAAGATCCACGGATTCGAGAAGTTCTCTTCTCCACCTGTTTTCAGGGGGCTGTAGAGCGTCATCGGTCTTCTTCAGGACATGTTCGAAAAAGTACTCATCGCTGACGGCCTTGCTGAACCGTTTCTTTGCCGCGGAAAATATTTCCGCTATTTCAAGGACCTGTTCCATTGAACTGATCTCACACAGATCCTTTTCATCCCAGGCCATTATAAGTTCCAGTATCATCGGCCTTTCCGACGATTCTTTCAAGGCATTGAGATACATCTCTGTGTTCAAACCCAGTTTTTCACATTTATCCAGAAACTCCATGCGTTTTGAATAATAATCCTCATCTCTTTTTTTTCCTGATAATATCTTATCGTACTGTTCCGCAAAGACCTTTGTCTTAAGTCTGCTCTTTTCCGCAAGGCGCCGTTTCACATCGGCATTCTCACGCTTCAGAGAAAACAGCTTTTCATCCATCACTCTCTCTGTTTCCAGTCCAGATCCCGGTCTGTTCTCTGAGAAACGCATAACATATTCCCCCGCCAGGGAGCCATCTTCCCTCAGCTGCAGAAAATACTCATCCTCTATGCGGCTGTCTATGATCAGCGTCCCCGTCATACTGCCGCTCACTCCGACGCAGACAAGAGGCGCGGGGCCAAAATCATTTTCCGCGGATCCCTTATCACCGCATTCCAGTTTCAGAACGGGAAACAGGCCCCCATAAGAAAGAGCGTAAAAATAGAGTTCCCCCTCTTTTACTCTTTTCCCTTCGCTGTCCAGCATGGTCACCGTAACGTTGCGGCTGTCTGAATAGATCTCCGTGGAATTAACTCTGGAAGAGTATCCGTCAAAAGAGATAAGATTTTCATCTTCCGCGTTTCCGGAGACATTGGAAAGCACAAGGGGAGCTTTCGCGGCGGCGGAATTAAACCATGTCCTGCTCAAACCGTTTTCCGCTTCACCGGCAAATTTCCATCCTTTATCTGTATAGACCTCCACCCAGGCGTGGTTGTTATCCATAAAATCCCAAAACGGAGCGTATGCGGCCCGCACTGGGATCCCCACGCTCCTGCAGGCGGCCATATAAAGGATCATGGATTCCTCGCATCTTCCGTAACCTCTCCGGAGAGTGGTAAGAGGCCCCTGGTCTCTGCCGCTTGTGGGTTTAAACGTCATCTGTTCGAGGACCCACAGATTCACGATCACTGCGGCCTCTTCTATGCTGCCGGCTTTTTCAACCAGAGGTTTTAAAGCCCCGTAAAGATATTTACGCCAATCCTCAAACGGTTCCTGAGACATGCGCGGCGGCAGCACATACCGCATGAAGATAGTCTCACCATACTTGCAGTAAGGCAGTGCTCGGGCCTTCACTGCATATTCAATATTTTCCCTGAGATAGTCCGGCGTGATGACACTCAAATCTTCCGGTGAAGACCATTGCAATATATATTCCGCATAATCACTCTCCGCACCCCCGGCCTGGATCATCTCCTTCAGGTCTTCACTGCAGGACGAATATTTCTCCAGCCGGTCCATATAATCCGCTGCAAAAGAAGCAGTTGTAAAAATCAGGATTAATGCCGCCATCAACAGTTTATGTTTCATTTTCATTAAACCTTCCTATCTCCAGGTCCCGCATTAGTTTTGAAAGATATGTGGGATCCATGCCGATCTCTCTGGCGGTTTCCGCCTGATGCCAGTTGTTCTTTTTCAGTTTGTGGATAATATACCGCCGTTTAAAGACTTTCACAGCCCCTTTAAAATCCTCCGAATAAACAGGATCCTCCCCTTTTTTGCTGGGCAGTTTTGTCACCCTTACATGTTTACGGGCATCGCTTTCCATTATTCCTTTTTTGGGATTCATGAAGATCAGCACTCTCTGCAGGTTGTTATTCAGCTCCCTGATATTCCCGTACCAGGGGAACTGTTCCAGATATTCAAAAAAACCTTCTTCCACAGGAGGCATCTCCCCCAGATTTTTCTGGATAAAATATTTTGCGATATACCTGATATCTTCAGGACGATTCCGCAAAGGAGGCAGATTGATGGTGATCACATTAAGTCTGTAGTAGAGATCTTCTCTGAACTCACCGTGTTTGATCATGGAATCAAGATCCCTATGGGTAGCTGCCAGAAAACGCACATCGGCATGGAGGGTCTCAACACCGCCCAGGCGCTCAAAAGCGCGCTCCTGAAGGACGCGAAGCAGTTTCACCTGAAGATGGAGCGGAAGGTCACCGATCTCATCCAGAAAAAAAGTGCCTTTTTCCGCCAGTTCTATCTTCCCCGGCTTGCGCAGGTCCGCCCCTGTAAAGGCGCCTTTCTCATAACCGAATATCTCCGATTCAATGAGTTCTCCGGGAAAAGCTCCTGCGTTCACTGCAACAAATGGAGCAGTTTTCCTGCGGCTCAAAGCATGTATCCAGCGGGCCACCAGTTCCTTGCCGGAACCGCTCTCTCCCCGGATAAGGACATAGTTATCGAAGGGTGATATCTTTCTTATCACCCTTCTGATCTTCTGCAGTTCCCCGGAAACACCCACTAGAGGTGAAGGAATCATATTAGGCATCATGGTTTAGAGCTGCAGCTCTTTTTTCACATCCGACTCGAGAATCTTTACAAGCAGCTCTATTGTATTCTCAAGGTCAGCGGGATCGATGGTCTCTGAGACAGAATGCACATACCTTGTGGGAATGGAAAGCACGCCGGCGAGTATGCCTGACCTGCTGAGATTGATCGCTCCGGCGTCGGTCCCGCCCATGGTGAGGATCTCCCGCTGGTACTTGATATTATGCTTTTCCGCCGTCCTTATAAAAAAGTCCTTGACCCTTGCAGGCACAAGAAGTGAATTATCTTTGATCTTCACGGCAACTCCCCCGCCAAGCTTCATGGGAAGTTTCACTCCTTCAGGAGTATCGGCGGCGATGGTCACATCCAGCGCTATACCCAGATCAGGCTCCACATCAAAGGCTGCTGCCTTTGCTCCTCTGAGGCCCACTTCTTCCTGCACAGTGAAGACAAAATGTATCTGATTGTCGGTCTTTTTGATCTTTCTGGCGGCTTCGATGGCTGCCACGCAGCCGATCCTGTCATCCATGGATTTTGCCACGAGCATGCCGTTCATCTCCATGAGGCCGTTCTGGAAGGCTCCAAACAATCCCTCCCTGGCCATCTTCACGGCTTCTTCCTTATTTTTCGCGCCGATATCCACATAGAGTTTTGAAAAATTGATCTCATCGGCTTTTTTCACCGGCTCGCAGCCCACGACACCCACGATGCCGTTTTCCAGTTTTATCCGCTGAGCAAGACATCTCACGGGACTCACGCCTCCCACAGGTGATATGCGCAGAAAGCCCTGTTTGGTGATATGGGTCACCACAAAGCCGATCTCATCCATGTGAGCGGCGACCATGATCCTGGCTCCGGTCCCTTTTTTCACACAATGCAGATTGCCCATGTTATCGGTATATATCTCATCAACGTGATCTTTCATCTCCGCTTTTATGAGATCACAGATCTCATCTTCTCTGCCTGAGGGGCCGAAAGCCTCAACCACTTTTTTGATCAGCGTTTTCATAAAACCTCCTTGAAACCCATGAGGGCTGATTTTGTCAATTTCACACTATTCTTAAGGTCCTCAACTGCCAGTATTCCCTTTGGAGAATGTATATACCGCACAGGTACCGAGACAACGATAGAGGGTATGGCTCCTTTGGTGTGTATCACGCCGATATCGGTCCCTCCTGTCACTGTTCGTTTATACTGATACGGGATACCGTGTTTCTCCGCGGTCTTTTCAAGGTGTTCCCTAAGCACTCTGAAGCCTATTGTGGTCCTGTCCATAAATGTGATAGCAGGCCCTTTTCTCAATTCGGTGGATGGTGATGAGTCCTCTGTTCCTGGAACATCCCCTGCAGTTGTGCCTTCGAAAGCCAATACATAATCGGGTCTTACACGTTCCGCTATAATGGAAGCGCCTCTTAGGCCCACTTCCTCCTGAACGGAAAAGACTGCCGCAATATTCACGGGATAAGTCTCATCCTCTTCTGTCTGCAAGAGTTCAGTCACCACGGCGCATCCAGCTCTGTCGTCAAAGGCTTTTCCCATGGCCACGTCTTCCTGTGTCTCAAACCTGGTGTCAAAGACCCCATAGGTCCCCAAAGGGACTTTTTTCAGGGCTTCCTCTTTGCTTTCCGTCCCCACATCGATAAAGAGGCTGCTGAGAGGAATAGGAGACTTCCATTCGTTTCTTGACTGAAGATGTATGGGTTTGGCGCCGATAACGCCTTTCAGGCATTTATCGCCCAGCACCACTCTTTTGGAGACCAGGAGCCGTTTATCAAGGCCGCCCACCACTGAAAATTTAAGCAGTCCGCTGTTCTCCGCGCCAGTGACCATGAGCCCCACTTCATCCATATGAGCTATAAGCAGGACAGTGGGCGCGTTTTTATCATGGCATTTTTTATACGCGTAGAGATTACCCATAAAATCAGTCTTGACCTCATCCACATGGTCTTTGATCTCTTTTTTTATGATCTCTCTTATTTTTCCTTCACTGCCGGCTACACCGAAGGCATTGGAATATTTTTCCAGCAACGCTATCATTGATCCACCTCCCCGGCCAGTTTATCTATCTCCGACACGAACAGCGCCAGAAGCTTGCCCATTCTCCGTATATCTTTCAATGAAAGTGTCTCCACTGTAGTGTGCATATATCGCAGAGGGATGGACATCTCCACAACGGGAATGCCCCGTGCAGCGATCTGCATGGTATAAGCGTCTGTCCCGCCGGGCCTTGGGATGTATTCTCTCTGATAGGGGATCTCCCATTCATCGGCCAGTTTTATGAATTTCTCAGTGAGTCCAGGGTGGAAGTTGGGGCCAAAAGAAATGGCGCCGCCTTTGCCCAGAGTCACAGTCCTGTCATCGGGTATGCCGGGAAAGTCGCCGAATGTAACGTCTGTTGTCACAGCCACGTCGGGGTTCAGCCCGTATCCGGTGATCATGGCACCCCTGGTGCCCACTTCCTCCTGGATTGTGCCCACCATATAGACATCCCATTTATGGTTAAGCCGTTTCAGCACTTTCAGCGTCTCTAACAGCACCAGCACTCCCGCCCTGTTGTCCATGGCGGCTGAAGCGTATCTGTCCTCTGAGAGAGCTGAACAGGATGTGTCAAAAAGCACTGCGTCTCCCACGGAGACCAGTTCATTGACCATACCCGCTTCCAGTCCCGTATCAAGATAGAGGTCATCCAGCGAGACGACTTTCTCACTGTCTCCGGGCTGCTGAAGGTGCGGCGGCACAGTGCCCACGATACCTTTCAACTGCCGTTTGCCGAAGATGACCATCTCCTGTCCCGGCAGCACCCGGGGATCATGCCCCCCTATGGGCGCGAGCCTGATAAAACCTTCATCCTCTATGTATTTCACGATGAAACCGATCTGGTCTATATGCGCAGCAAACAAAATCTTGCCGGATGAATCAGTGCCTTTTTTTATCCCCACCACATTATTGAACTTGTCCACGTAAGCTTCTTCACAATATTCAGTGAAATATTTACGCACAAGCTCCGCGATGGCTTCTTCAGCGCCTGAAATACCCGGGGTTTCCGTCAATGACTTGATCAAATCCTTTGTTTCCAATGTGATCACCCCTCCGTTTTTTCTAAACTTGACATAGATATAATATTATTTATAATTCATAAACTGTCAAGAAATTAAGATTACGGAGGTATGTTTATGAAAAAGCTTATAGTGATGCTGTTTATTATTTCAGCGATGTTTACTGCTGTTTCCGCTCAGGATGCCGCGGTCTCATACAATGAAGGCGTACAGGCCATGAATAATGGAAATTTCCAGGCCGCCATTGATAACTTCAAAGCCGCAGCCCTGGCCGACCCCGCCCATCTCGACTGCCGCGTGGGCCTCGCCGGCGCGTATTTGAAGACAAATCAGTGGGAAAACGCCGAGATCGCCGCCAGGGAAGCCGTGCAGCTGGCACCGGAAAACGAGCCTGCGCTGGACCTGCTGGCAAAAAGTTTCTATATGCAGAAAAAATACGGCGACAGCGCCGCTGTACTGGAAAAACTCAATTCCATCAATCCCACGGCTCAGGGTTACGCTCTACAGGGAAAAGCGTATTACAACCTGAAAAATTACACGAAAGTGGCCGCGTCATTCGAAAAAGCCCTTGAGATGGGCCATGACGACACCGGTGATCTGAGACGTCTTGCCAATGCCTATTACAAACTCTACAAATCACAGAAAAACAGCAGCATGTTCACAAGCGCCATCGCCGCTCTGGACAAAGCCGCTGAGATCAAGCCTGAATCTGATACGTTTTACTACAAGGGAAAATTCCTTTACTTCAAAAAACAGTATGAAGAGGCTGCCGGGGCTTTAAAGCAGGCTGCTGAACTTAAAGCCAATGACAATATCTATTACTATCTTTCCAACTCTCTTTACAAACTGAAAAATTATGACGATACTCTCTGTATTCACATAATTCATTACTCTTGGTTTCCAAAGGAGAAAAAGTTTTCAAA
>CAZGIO010000026.1:0-935 GCA_964525975.1 uncultured bacterium | reverse complement strand
GGCTCTTCAGTTCGGCACAAAACTCCTGGCCATGAAAAAATCTTCCAAAGCATACGCGCTTCTCGGCGACATCGCCCGCGATGCGGGAGACAACGGTTCAGCCATGGAATATTATAAAGCGGGAGCAGCTTATTCAGACAAAAAGGGACAGTACTGCGCCCAGTATTACAAATACATGCAGTCTCAGGGACAGTAATAACAATCATTTATATGATTCATAAAGGGGCGGCTGGACCGCCCCTTTTTTTATTGCTCGTCTTTCACCACGCGGAAGCCGCAGTTCAGACTTTTATTTATTTTAGTCATATAGTATCGCGCATGAACCTTAATATCGTCCAGTCCCTCACTCCAGCTGCCGCCCCGGACAACATGTTCCTTACCCATAAGCAGCCCCGTGGGAGATCTGTCACTTGACATCCCGTAATAAAAATCATAATAGTAATCCCAGCACAGTTCAGAGACATTTCCGCTCATATCATAGAGTCCCAGCTCGTTGGCTTTTTTCCCGCCGGGCTCATGGGTCCTGTCTCCGCTGTTGACACTGTACCAGGCCACCTCGCCGGGGTCGTCGCTCCCGGCATACTTGAACATTCCTGATTTCGCACCGCCTCTTGCGGCATATTCCCATTCAGCCTCGGTGGGCAGGCGGTAACCGTTATTGCCCCAAATACAGTCCACATCATCACCCTTTATGGAATAAGCCGGAGTCAGTCCCTCCTTCTCACTGAGTTTGTTGCAGAATGTGACAGCTTCAAGCCATGTGACAGATTCCACAGGCAGGTCCCCTCCCTTGTTCATGGAGGGATTAAAACCCATGATTTCCTGGAACATCCCCTGTGTCACCTCATACCTGCTCATGAGAAAGGAGAAGAGCTTCACTTCATGGACAGGGCGTTCATCTTCCCGCCCTTTGTCAGAACCCATCATAAACGACC
>CAZGIO010000025.1:0-14698 GCA_964525975.1 uncultured bacterium | reverse complement strand
AAATGCCCTTTGTCCTCTCTGCCGAACATGCTAACGGTCTTCCCCCGCGAGGCCTTATCCAGGATCCGGGGCGCGGCGCCTTCGGGCGTATATCTGTATGGAAAACCTTTTCTCTTTCGCGTGGTTGTAGCGGCAAGATATGAGAAATCCGCCACGGCTTCCTTCAGGTCATGGAAGACTTCCGCCTTCTCAAGTATATGGAACGCGCTCACTGACATCTTCCGTGCTTCAAGACCCAGATGGTTCTCGCGGGGCGACACAAGGATGAGGTTTTGCAGCCCCATGTTTTTCATGGCGCGTGCAACGGAACCCATGTTCCCTCCGTAAAGAGGTTCTACAAGGATAACGTATATGTTATGAAGCAGACCCATTTTTTTCCGATGAGTTCTTCACATAATCTGTTGTATAATATCCATTGCCCTTGAAAATGACTCCGCCGCCGAATATGACGCGTTTCAACGGTCCTGAACATTCAGGGCATGTGGAAAGAGGTTCATCTGTGATCCGCTGTCTTACTTCATGTTCTTTTCCGCATTTTTCACAACGATAAACATATGTGGGCATTTCTATTCCTCCGTATTTTTACTTGTTCAGACGCATTTTCATGCGCGTGCTGCAGATGGCGATGGCCGCCTGTGAAGCCAGGATGGAAAGCAGCTCCTCATCCTTGCCGTTAAACCTGTATTTCTCATCGCTGTCCACGGTGAGGACGCCGATGACCTTTCCGTCGGCCACAAGGGGGGCTGCTATCTCGGAACAGACTTCCTCATTTGATTTCACATAGCGGGGATCGGCGCTCACATCGTCCACCCTCTGTATATGACCGGTCTTGGCGGCCCAGCCGCTGATGCCTTCACCATATTTCAGATGGACACTGCGTACCACTTCCTCGTCTATGCCTTCAGAGGCCGTTATATCAAACACACCTGTCTCCTCATTGTAGAGAAGAAGAGCTCCTGTGCGCCCGTCTATGAGTTCAAGCCCCTCTTTCAATATCATCTTAAGCAGAGAGATGAGATCCGGCTTCCCGTTCATCTCACTGGCTATCTTATATATGGATGTGAGCTTGGCCTCTTTACGACGCATTTTCTCCATGATCCTGGCGTTCTGGATGACAATGGCAAGTGTGGAGACAAAATTCTCAAGATAAGCGATATCATCGATGTTAAAGGGCGTCTTATCCCTTTTGGTATCCAGCACAAGCAGGCCCAGCAGTGTCTCTCTGAACACAAGGGGAGCGAACAGCAGGTCCTCAGCCCCCTGGCTGATAAAAAGTTCAGGCACTTTATTATCCCCGTTGACCGGTGTGATGATATACTCGCGTTTTTCCCTGAGCATCTTAATAAAATAGTTATTGATGGATACATTCATCCCCTTGTCTATATCATCTCCGATCATCCCGTTGCAGGAAAAAAGGGTGAGTTTTGTAGCGGAATCATTGAAGAGCAGCACATAACTGCGCTCCACATGTATCATGCTCAGCAGGGAACTGCTCACGTAGTTCACCGTATCATGAAAGCTGGAAAAAGAGTTGGTGAGAGCATTGGATATGCTGTTAAGAAAATATATTGTATGTTTATCCTGAGCAGCATCGATCATCCGGGTTTTTTTCTCCAATATTTTATTTAAAAACCCCATGGAACCTCCTATTCAGCCCTGAAGATATCCAGGACATAATGAGCGTTAAACGTGAATCCTTCACCATCTTTATAAAGCGCGCATACTTTTTCAGCAAAATAATCAATATAATCATAAATAGAATAGCCGTTATCTGAAAGGTATTTGAAGAGGAAATAGAGAAAGAACCTGAGTTCAGTGAAATTTACGCTGTTCTTCCATTCCCTTGCCTCTTCATGAGAAAAAAGAGATGTGATCTGAAATGTCTCTTTTTTCAGAGGTTTTCTTCCCCTGGTCTCCGGCTTAGGCTTGATCTCCTCTATCATCTCGTTGATGGTCTTAAAATTATAATCGCCTTCTCTGAAAGAAAAAAGATAGCCCCCGTTTTTCAGTATTTTGTGTATGCTCTCCGCAATGCTCCGGTTCTGTTCAAAGTCATTTTCAAATCCCAGGACAGTACTGAACCGTTTCAGGCCGGGCATGTTTTCCCCTGTGGTGAGTATGATCTGTTTTTTTACGTCAAATATCTCCCTGTAATCACGCTGGAACCGTTCCAGTTCTCTGTAAGATGAATGCAGGTATATATAGTCATTTACTGGAAATCTGAGCATAATATCAGCTGCATAGTCACACGGAGCTTTATAAATAAGCACTTTTTTGTCGATCCCTCCTGAAGTCATAAGATCCTTTATCATCTTATGATAGAAGACCCTGAAGAAATCATTTTTACCTACAGCCGCGGGATAACTTCTTACGTTCCCCCTGAGGCCGAACTCATTTATGATAGATAATATCTCATTCTGCACATATTCAGGTTTAATGGCCAACACCCTCTTCCCTTATTATTCTCACTGTCCTGACGACAGCTTCTTCCACGGGATACGCCTTGAAAGGCCCCCTGGTCTCAACTGGTATGGCGGCGATCTTCCCGATCACATCCCATCCCTTATAGACTTTTCCGAAAACTGTATATGATACCGGTTTACTGCCTTCGCCTTTGTAGTTCAGTTCCTTATTGGAATCAAGATTGATAAAAAACTCCGATGTGGCTGAATCGGGGTCTCTCCCTGATCTTGCCATGGCCAGTGTGCCTTTGATGTTATAGAGTCCGTTGTCAGCTTCACTTTTTATCCTGCCGAATAGATCAATATGCCGCAGCCTGCCGTCCTCTTCCACATATCCTCCTGACTGAAGGATAAATCCGGGCAGGACCCTGTGAAACACCACGCCGTCATACAGTCCTTCTTCCGCATATCTCATAAAATTAGCCACGGTCTCCGGAGCGTCTTTCTCATAGAGCGCCACCCATATCTCCCCGTGGTTAGTCTCGATCACCGCTTTAGGCCTGGCAGAGAGAGATGCCAGAGAGACAGTCAGGACCAGAGTAAGTATGATCAGCCGTCTCATTGATTTTTCTCCCTGATTATTGACTCTCCGTGTATATAAGAAAGCCGGTATATGCGCTGTTTATCTATATAATCCGCCACAAGCAGCTTTCTTCCAGCCATCTCAGACAGACGCATGGAGACACTGACGCTGTCCAGCCCTGTCTCTTTTTTAATCTCAGGGTCATTGGGAAGAATATAAGGTTCCTCAGCGGCCCTCTTAAGTATAAACAGTGATTTCTCATCAAGATTTAGAGATTCCGACGTGATCCCGAGCACTCCCGAAGCATCGGCAATATCTTTATATTTTGAAATGATCCTTGTCATGAGGAAGATCAGCGTCCGCGGATTGCCCTTCGCGAAAGAAAAGACCAGGCGCGCGGCGCTGTCGTCAACTATCCTGCCGGGATCCCCGTCAAGCCGCTTTTCAAGAAGCTCGGTCAATTCAGAGACATCAAAGGGCATGAGCGGGATGATATCGTTGAACACAGAAAGCATCTGCGTCTTCCTGCTGTTCTTATCAAGTTCATCCATGGTGATCCTCGCCTCCCTTGGCAAAGACGCTATCCATGGGACGCCTTCCAGTGAAAGCAGTTTTCCCACTTCCATAAAGAAGAGAGACATGCGGTCGATGGTATCGGGCTCATCCACCCCGCTGAGAGATTTATCAAGGTCATCAATGGCTATGATGATCTTCCCCGCATCCTTTTTTATCATCTTTTTCACCGCCCGCCGCATCTCGGCGATGGAAAGTATCCTCATGGGTGAATCCACACCGCTTTTAAGCACAGCGGTAAGAAGGTCGAGAGCCTTGGCCTCGTCTGCGTGACTTTGTGAAAAACCGCTCAGAAGAAAACGGAACATGGTCTCCACTTCCTGGGTGTATACAAGTCTTTCATTGAGGGAGACAGCCTCTTCCGAAGCATCTGCCAGTTCATACAAAAGCTTTTTATAAAAATATGATGTATCCCTTGAGGGCATGTTAATATGTATGATCTTATATTCCCCTTCAAGTTCAGCGGTGACTCTATTGATAAACGTGGTCTTTCCCATGCCGTGCGCTGAAGAGACGCCGCAGTTCATACCGCGTTTCAGCAGTTCAACCGCCCGTTCCACTTCATCTGTCCTCCCGGTGAACAGCTGTTCCATAACCCGTTTATCGCATTTCAGAGGAGCAGTGTCAATCTTCATCTCCACCATCCTTTTCCATGGCCTCAAGGAGCCTGTCCACAAGTTCACTTTCGTCATATTTGGCTATGATCTCGCATTTTGAGAAAAGCAGTCCTTCATGCCTTCCCCCTGCTATGCCGAAATCCGCCTCCCTGGCTTCTCCCGGACCGTTCACCGCGCAGCCCATAACAGCTATGGTGATATTTTTTTTCATATGCGCCGTACGCCGTCTCAGTTCAGCGGACATCTTTTCCACATCCACTTCAGTCCTGCCGCATGTGGGACAGGAAATCACAGTGACACCGGGTCTTCCCGCGCCGCACGCTTTCAGTATCTCTCTGGCGCAAATCACCTCGTCCACAGGGTCACCTGTAAGCGAGACCCGCACGGTATCCGCCAGCTCCTCTTCAAGGAGTCTTGAAAGCCCCACTGTGGACCTCACTATACCGGGAATACCTCCCCCGGCTTCAGTCAGTCCCCCATGGAGGGGATAATCCCGCATGGTACTGAAGAGTCTATAACTCGCAAGTGTCAGAGCTATATCTGAACTCTTCATGGAGACTTTAATATCTGTAAAACCTTCAGCTTCCAATATCTCAATATGGTCCATGGCGCTTTTCGCCATGGCTTCCTCGTCAAGGACAGGATACTTTTTCCTGTCCACGGAACCGCCGTTGACACCGACCCTGATGGATATTCCCGCATCCCGGCACTTATTAACAACCTGCCTGATACCATCCCTGTCCTTCAGGTTGCCCGGATTTAACCTCAATCCGTTCACACCGGCATCCACAGCAGCCAAAGCAAGCTTATAATCAAAATGAATATCCGCGATGACCGGTATAGGCGACTGGCCCACGATAGCCTTCATGGCCGCAGCTGAGGCCATATCAGGCACCGCCACACGCACTATGTCGCAGCCCGCCTCTTTCAACCTGCTGATCTGTGCAGCCGTGGCTTCAATATCCGTAGTCTTTGTATTTGTCATGGACTGTACCGAAATGGGATGGTTCCCTCCCACAGGCACATGGCCCACGTAAACAACTTTTCTGTTCCGCACTTAAAAGACCCCTTTTATTATCCTCACAATATCATTATATGTGGTTAAAATCAACAGAAGTATCACCAGATAAAGCCCAATATTCATGATGATATTCATTGTCTTTTTGCTTAACGGGCGTTTCATGATCTTCTCAAGCATGAGAAAGACGATCTGTCCGCCGTCTGCGATGGGTATGGGCAGCAGGTTTACAATACCAAGGTTGATTGAGATGAAAGCAACAAACTGCAGCAGTGCCACTATGCCGAGCTGTGTATATTTTGACGTCATCTGCACAATACCGATGGCTCCGCCCATGGATCTCACGGGAAGAGCGCGGGAAAAGAGGAGTTTCAGTACCACCAGCATCTGGACCACCATCTCATAGAGTCTGGTGAAGGCTTTTCCCAGAGCTTTGAAGGGATTATACCGCACTTTCACGCGCTGTTCTTCAGGAGTAAGGTCAAGGCCCATCACAAACCTGGCTCCTTCCTTATCCCACTGGGGTCTCACATCCCTTTCAAAAACATCGCCGTCTCTTTTTACAGTAAGGCGCACTGTCTCTGTCTCTTTATCCAGTTTCGTCATATAGAAGATCAGTTCTTCGGCACAGCATATGTCTGCACCGTCGACCTGTGTGATAAGATCTCCCTTTATCAGTCCCGCGTCAGCGGCTGGAGAGCCGGCATTGACACTATTTATAACAGAAGGGTTCCCCGGAGCGATGCCCATTGTCACCATGCCCGTATAAGGATCACGCTCGAGGGGGATCTCCTTTTCATGTTCCACGCCGTTTCTGTCCACCCATTTGATGTCAGCAACTTTATCCGCCAGGATGACTTTATTGATAAAATCTCCCCAGTTATAGGGTTTTTTACCATCCACTTCCACTATCGTGTCACCGGTGCTGAAGCCGGCTTCCACAGCGGGGCTGTCCTCCTGGACCCAGCCTACAACCACATCGGCTTCAGAAGGCTCATACACTCCAGCCATAAAGACGACCCAGATCACTAAGAAAGCCAGCACAAAATTCATAAGAGGCCCGGCAAAGACCACCTGAAAACGTTCCCAAACGCTTTTTGAGCCGAATTCGTCTCCTGCGCCTGTACGTTCGTCGATCTCTTCTCCGGCCATGGCAACGTAACCTCCGAAGGGTACAGCTGATATCCTGTAATCAGTACCGCCCTTCTTCACGCCCCACAGTCTGGGTCCGAAACCCACTGAGAATGTATGGACCTTTATCCCCACCTTTTTGGCAAAGATAAAATGTCCCAGTTCATGAAAAAACACCACTACGCTGAGTATCAGCAATGCAACTATTATACTAAGTATCATAAGCTTTCCAGTTCTCCCTTAATCTGTTTTGAGATCTCCCTGTCGATCTCCATCACAGCCGCCAAATCCGCGGCTTTTTCCACTGTTCCATCATATCTGTCAATATATTGTCCAATATACCTGTATATATCTCTGAATCCTATCTTTTTTTCAAGAAACGCATAGACACATTCCTCATTGACCCTGTTAAACGCAATGCGCGCGCTGTCTCCGCCGGAGGCTGCTTTTCTCGCAAGAGCAATACCGGGGAAGAGTCCATGGTCTATCTCTGAAAATGTCAGGGTACCCTGACTTATAAGGGACAAGACATCCACTGCGCCTTCGCCTCTCCCGGGGTAATTCAGCGCATATTCCACAGGAAGTTTCATATCCGGCACACTGAGCTGAGCCATCACCGATCTGTCACTGAACTCCACCATGGAATGTATGATGCTTTCCCTGTGCAGCATGGTGTCGATCTTATCAAGATCCATATTGAATAAGAACCCGGCTTCCATCAGTTCCAGTCCTTTGTTCACCAAAGTGGCCGAATCAACTGTGATCTTGCTGCCCATGTCCCAGTTGGGATGAGCCAGAGCCATCTCCGGTGTCACCTGTTCGAGTTCACGGGCGTTCATATCCCTGAAAGCGCCCCCTGAGGCAGTAAGTATCAGCCTTCGGACCTGAGACGGGTCCTCGCCTCTAAGACATTGATGAATAGCGGAATGTTCGCTGTCCACAGGGATTATTTCCGTGCCGGATCTTTCAGCCAGTTCCATAAAACCGGCGCCGCCCATGACTACGGTCTCTTTATTTGCCAGCGCCAGTCTCCGTACATTTCCCAGAGCCGCCGCGGAAAATCTGCAGCCGTCGCTGCCCGACACGGCGGAAAAAGAGATGTCACACGGTATTGAAGCCGCTTCAAGCACTCCGTCTCCATGGAAGACCTCTTTGACAAAACTGAAATCTTTCTCTATCTTCTCAGCTGTCTCTTTTTCCAGACAGCCCACATACTGCGGCTTCAGACGACGTATCTGTTTATACGCGGTCTTGATGTTACGGCCGAAAATAAGCGTTTTGCATTTGAAACCGGACTTGTTCCGATCCAGTACATGACAGACAGATTGTCCCACCGATCCGGTGGAACCCATGACAGAAACAGATCTCATAATGTCACCGGATGGGAGAGAGATTATTACTCTTCCACCTTGAGTTCTTTGCTTATGCAGGGTATTACTTTACCTGATATGACTTCTTTGATTGCCATTGTAGTTATCTTATCGCCTCTGGGATCTGCAGAAGGGTCATAACCCTCATCACTGATCTGACGCGCCCTTCTAAAAGCAAGAACAGTGCTCCTGTACACTGAATCCGTTGACTTGACAAAATCTTCTATTGTTATACGTATCATCAATTACCCCCATCTAAGTTTGCCTGAAAGACCTGATAATTCTTTCCACATCAGCCACAGCTGAATCAAGATCGTCGTTTACAACAAAATTGTCGTAACTTTCCTTGGCAATATTAGTCTCTTTTATACCGTTTTTCAATCTTTTTTCCACTGTTTTTTCATCATCGGTCCCCCTGCTGCGCAGGCGCTGTTCAAGCACCTGAAAATCGGGAGGTGAAATAAATATCAGCAGCGTATTATCCGGGTATTTCTTTTTGATATTGATGCCTCCCTGGACATCTATATCAAAAAGTATCTGTTTCCCCAGAGCCCAAAGCCGTTCCAGTTCCGTCACAGGAGTGCCGTACAGATGTCCGTGCACTTCCGCCCATTCTACAAAACCGCCCTCTGCGATCTTCGCGCGGAACTCACTCTCAGAAAGAAAATAATAATGGACACCGTCCTCTTCTCCTTTTCTGGGCCTGCGCGTTGTACATGAGATGGACACCCCGAAGGAACTGTTGTCTTCCAGGAGCCTTCTTACGATGGTGGTCTTTCCGCCCCCTGACGGGGCGGAAAGAACGGCAAGTGTTTTTTTAGTATTCTTCTGATGTTTTTCCTTCATACCTCTGTATCAATGTCTCTGACTGTATGGCAGACAGAATAACGTGGTTGCTGTCTGTAACAATCACTGCCCTTGTCTTTTTCCCCTGGGTGGCATCAATGAGCAGTCCATGCTCCTTTGCCCCCTCTTTAAGTCGTTTCATAGGTGCGGAAGACGGAGCAAGAATCGAGATAACCCTTTCCTTTGGAACTGCGTTTTTAAAACCTATGTTTAACAGTTCAGCCATATAGATCTCCTTTCTACCACACATTCTGGATCTGTTCCCGTATTTTCTCCAGTTCATCTTTCATCTCCACCACATAACGGGCGATCTCAGAATTACGGCATTTTGAGCCAACGGTATTTACCTCTCTGTTCATCTCCTGAAGCAGAAAGTTCAGCCGTTTACCCTTTTCTATACGATCATCATTCAATATGTCATCAAACCCGCCGCAATGAGCTTTGAGTCTGACTATCTCTTCGGTGAAATCCTGGTTCTCTGCAAAATAGGATATTTCCTTATATAATCTGGTCTCATCCACGTGTTCTTCCATTTTCAGCTTTTCCACTCTTTTCAAAAGCATCTCTCTGTAATCATCCACTGTGTTTTGAGAAAGCCCCTCGATCTCGTCTATATCTACACGTATGCGTTTCAGCCTGCCTGAGATGTCTTCCTGAAGCTTTGCCCCTTCCTTGTCCCCTGAAACCAGAAAACGGGAAATGAGCTGCTCCATGGCGTGTGAAAAGTCTTTCCATTCATCTTCCTCCATGTCCCTGCTGATATTCTCCACTGCGTGGGGCATCTTCATGAGGTCGCCCACGGAGATCTTCAGGGGAAGCCCCATTGACTCGATCTGCTCATAATATGAACGGATGAGCTCATCATTAAGGGCCATGGTCTCCTTGAGATATTTCTGTGAAAAGCGGATCTTGATGTAGAGAGCCAGCTTCCCTCTGCGGATATGCTGTTTTATGAGCTTTTCCATATCCCACTTTTTCACTGCAAAAAAATCAGGGATGCGCAGGGAAATATCCACATAACGGCTGTTCACAGATGAAAGTGATAAGTCACACTCAAAACACTCACTTTTATAAAATAACTTTGAAAACGCCGTCATACTCCGTAACATAGATATATATTATACTATAAAACCTGATTTTTGTCAATCTTAACGAATAATTGCAAATCGGTCAGAATCCTAATGAGATACCCACGGGGCAATGGTCGGACCCATAGACTTCATCCAGGATGAAACCGTCTTCCAGGCGGTTTTCAAGCGCTCTGTCCACGAAAAAGTAGTCGATGCGCCAGCCCACGTTCCTCTCCCTGGCCCTGGTCTTATAAGACCACCAGCTGTATTTCCCCGGTGAGGGATCAAACATCCTGAAAGAGTCAATAAAACCTGAATCCAGGAAAGAATCAATCCATTGCCGCTCTTCAGGTAGAAATCCAGATACTGATGAGTTTTCTTTCGGTCTGGAAAGGTCTATTTCTTTATGAGCGGTATTCACATCTCCACATACGATGATCTTTTTCCCCTGGCCCCGGAGTTCATCAATGGCGCCCTGAAACGCGTGGTAAAACCGCATCTTATAATCCAGCCGCTGAGAAGATGACTGGCCGTTGGGAAAATAGACGTTGAAAAGGGTAAAATCAGTGAAATCGGCGCGCTGCACTCTGCCTTCCGAGTCAAACTCCCCGATACCCAGTCCTGTCCCGTAAGATTCAGGTCTTTCTCTGGTCCAGAGCCCCACGCCGCTGTATCCCTTGCGCTCAGCTGAATGGAAAAATGAATGGTAGCCGCTGATATCCGAAACATCCTCAGGCACCTGTTCAGGCTGAGCTTTTGTCTCCTGGACGCATAGAATATCGGGATTATAGTCTTCAACCCATTCTCTGAAGCCTTTTTTTGCCACGGCGCGAATGCCGTTCACGTTCCATGATATGATCTTCATCAGAATGTTATCACTTTATAACCGGCGAAAAGATATCTGGACACAGGAGGATGGCCTTTCATGGCGCCGGCCAGTTCTATTCCCAGCGCTTCGGCGTCCTCAATGGTCCCTGTCTTTGCGCAGCATGCTTTGCAGGCGCAATCCACAAGCTCTTTTTCAAGAAGCTCTCTGAACATAGATGAAAACTGCGATGTGCCGTCATTAAAACCTTTCAGCAGCGCCGTTGACTTTCCTTCTATCACCATCTTAACCTGGATGCCCGCTTCATGCATATCCAGCGCATTAAGCATGGCATGAAGGAAGCACATCTCGTCTCCGTTGAATGTAAACAGTGCGATCTTTCTCTTTTCCATGTATACCTCCGTAAAAAAGGATATTCACTATAGCCGAGACTTGCTTAGAGCGCAAGGACTAACGGATGAGAAACAGATGTATATCGCACACATTTGTGTTCGTGGGGCCTGTTTTCAGCAGATAGCCTGTTTTTGTGAAGAAATGGTAGGAGTCATTCTCTTTCAGGTAAGCATTTATGGAAAGTCCTTTCTCCCGGGCGATATCCAGCTGGCTTGTGAATGCAAATGCGCCGGCGGCATCTGTTGGGCCGTCATTGCCGTCGGTGGAAGCTGAAAGGAAACAGATATCCCGTCCCTCTTCCGGCGCTTTTTCCATCTGGCTCAGCACTGAAAGTGCTATCTCCTGGTTTCTGCCCCCTTTACCGCCGCCTGTCAGGGTCACCGTGGTCTCCCCGCCGGCAATGAGGCAGACAGGCAGTTTTTTAAGGAGCCCGTGTTTTTTTACGTCCTTGGCTATGCCGTACAGCGCCTTGGCCACTTCTTTTGCCTCCCCCACGATCTGTGAGGAGAGTATGACGCTTTGATATCCCAGTGACTCCGCCGCGGATGAACAGGCCAGAAGGCTCTGATAATTTGTCCCTATAAGGACATTGTTCACCGGCTCAAACAGAGGGCTTCCCTCTCCGGGCGTATCATCTATCCCGCCGTTTAATCCCAGCTTAAAAAGTTCACTTACACCTGACGGCAGCTTATCCTCCAGGTCGTATTTTGATATGATCTCAGCACCTTCACGGAATGTCGTGCTGTCGGGAGACGTGGGACCGGAGGCTATGGCATCAAGTCTGTCACCCACGACATCGGAAAGGATAATATTCAATGAACGCGCGGGATATATAAGCTCTGCGAGCCTTCCCCCTTTTATTCCCGAACAATGTTTTCTGATACAGTTGATCTCATTGATAGTCGCGCCGCTTTCCAGTAAAAGCGCCGTGGTCTTCTGCTTGTCTTCCAGTGTGAGTTCCACCCCGCCTATCCTGGCAGGTGATGACATAAGCGCGGAGCCTCCGCCGGAAATCAATGTGATGACCAGTGTCTTCTCATTCGCTTCACGGGCAAGTCCCGCTATGCGTCTTGCTCCCAGGACGCTGTTCTCATCCGGGATGGGATGCCCGGCTTCAAGTATCTCAATAATATCAAGGGGAGCCGTATGACCGTATTTTACGGATATAAGCCCTTCTGATATCCTGCCGCCCAGTATATCTTCCACCGCTTTGGCCATATTTGCCGTGGCTTTCCCGGTACCGATGACAACCACCCTTTCAAACTCATCAAGATCGAATGTAATGTCATACTGCGGGTCCTTGACCTGGAGTATGCTTCCTGTAAGCTTTATATTATCCATGATCATGCCGTATGGATCCACTCGTTTTACTCCCGCATTGAAAATCGCCTTAAGATCTGTTACCGCGTTTTTCATTTTGCCCTCCTTTGGGACCTGATACGGTTCAGGTTCTGACTGATAACGGGGTTATCCACAAGTCTGTCGGCTTTTTTAAAACATTTTTCCGCCTCTTTCAGGTCCATATTCCTGTTCATGAGTATCGTCCCGAGATTATTGAGAGCTATATAGTTGGTCTTGTCTGCTCTCACGGCCCTGCGCAGCAGCGAGACAGCCTGTTCCCACTCTTTTTTTTTCATGGCTTCAACACCCTGGTTCAGCAGATCATATGATTCCATGGCCGCTTTATATTCTTTATCATCGTCCAGGACTTTCAGCCGCGCGTCGACAAGGTTCTTCTCCATGCCGGTATTTCTGGCTTTCTGATACCAGCTTACGGCTTTATCACGTTTACCCCAGAGGTAATAGAGATCAGCCATTGTCCTGAATATACCGGGATTGGATTCTCCCGGAGATTCGGAAAGCCATCGTTCCGCCTCTTCATACCGTTTCAGGGCTATGCATACCAGTCCCATATTATAACTCATCCCCTGTTCACGGGGGTTTATCTCCAGCACTTTTCTGAAACTCTGGTAAGCCCGGCTGAACCTGCCCTCAACAAAAGCGTTAAGCGCTTGTCTTTTATACAACTTCATCCTGATTCTTTTCATGGATAAAACCCCCTGGGCGCCGCAAATGCGGCGCCCGGCAAAACATCAGATAAATATACCCAGGATGGCGACCATGATGATGGAGACCAGTCCTTCCAGCAGCGTGGCAGTAGTATATGCCCTGTAAGCCACCGGCACATCCATGTCGGAAAATTGTGAAACGACCCAGAAATATGAATCGTTGGCATGTGATACTGTCATGGCGCCTGCGCCTATGGCCAGCACAGTAAGCGCCGGGTTCAGGCCCAGTGATCCCATAATAGGAGCCATGATCGAAGATGTTGTTATAATCGCCACTGTTGAAGATCCCTGCGCAGTCTTCAGCGCCGCGGCTATGAGGAACGGAAGGAATATACCCAGGTTCCAGCCGGACATATTTTCTCCCAGGAAAGTCGCCATGGGTGAAGCTTTCAAAATAGCTCCGAACGCGCCACCTGCGCCTGTGATCGCCAGGATCAGTGCGGCATGCTTTACACCGTCCGCCATCCATCCATGCACGGCGTCACTGAGTTTTTCTTTCTTTACAAGGAAGAGCGAAAGGAAAACGCCGATAAGCAGCGCAGTCACCGGATCACCTATAAAGAGCAGGAAGTTTGAGAATCCGCCCTGTGGAATGATATTCAATTTAGGATTAGCCAGTGATTTGAGAAGGATGAGAATAATGGGTACCAGAAGAGGCAGGAATGAGACAAACGGAGAAGGCAGTTTTCCGTATTTCTCCATGAGTGAATCATAACTCTCCTCAAGCTGTGGTTTGATATCATACCTTTTCGCAAAGAGCACAGCCCAGAGATAACCTGCGATCATACCGGGGATGGATACCAGGATACCCAGTCCTATTACTCTGCCGAGGTCAGCTCCAAGTATACCGGCAGCTGCAATGGGTCCCGGTGTGGGCGGCACAAGGCAATGTGTGGCATAGAGTCCCGTGGCAAGGGCCACAGCCATGACAGCCATGGATTTACCTGTCTTTTCAGCAAGAGCTTTGTTCAGAGGAGTGAGGATGACATAACCGGAATCACAGAAGACCGGTACAGATACCACGTAACCGGCAATACTCATTGCCAGCGGGGACCGTTTCTTACCCACAAGCTTGAGTATGGCGTTGGTCATGGATATGGCGCCCCCTGTCTTCTCCAGTATTGTACCGATAATAGTACCTGCAACGATCACAATACCGATATAGCCCAGAGTGCCGCCAAAACCCCCTCGTATCTTTTCAATGATAGTGGCAAGTGGAAGGCCCACCATAAGGCCATAGAGAAAAGCTACGGACAACAAGACGATAAATGCGTTTACTTTGAACTTAGATGTGAGAAAAATAATAATGAATACAGCGAATAATAGAAATATTACCGCTAAACCGCCAGAAACCATATAGCACCTCCTATCCTATTCTATGATTATATTGCAATTTTATCCACCTGTAAACCGATTTCTTATTTTTTATATTGCCAATGAATAAGTGTTTAGCTATATTTCTTCGGAAAGGGAATAAAATGGCGCATACCTACAGAGACCTGACACAGGGAAATATCTTTAAACAGCTGGTCACCCTGGCTGTGCCCATCATGGCCACATCATTCATGCAGATGGCATATAACCTCACTGATCTTGTCTGGATAGGCAGGCTGGGCAGCGGCGCTGTGGCCGCAGTGGGCACTGCGGGGTTTTTCGTCTGGTTCGGCAATGCCCTTCTTTTTTCCACAAAGATCGGCGCTGAAGTCAATGTCTCCCAGTCACTGGGAAGAGGGGACACAGACGCCGCATCGGGATTCGGCGGCGCGGCGCTGAAAAGTTCTCTGGTAATGTCCCTGGTCT
>CAZGIO010000024.1:0-14728 GCA_964525975.1 uncultured bacterium | reverse complement strand
ACAAAACTCAACTCCATAGTCATGGGGCTTGTATAATCCTAAGGAGGTTTTTATGTCCGTAAAAAAGCTTGCTGCAGTGTTGAAATCAGAATTAAAGGAATTGGAAGCGAAAGGGACTCTTAAGGGTAAAGAGATGGTCATTGAAAAGATCATACCCCCCAAGGGAGATAAAGGCCCCAGGTATATACTGGAAGGGCATGGAGAGAAAGAGTTTATCAAGATGAATTCCAATTCATATCTTGGCATGTCCATGAAAAAAGAGGTCATCGAGGCTGAAGAGGAAGCGGCAAAGAAATACGGAGTGGGCCCTGGAGCAGTGCGTTTTATAAGCGGCACACACAGGCCTCACCTGGAACTTGAGAAAAAACTGGCCCGGTTTCATGAAAGAGAAGCATGCATGATCCTTTCTTCAGCATATGTGACCAGTATGGGAGTCATCGTACCGCTGACAGACAAGGAGACAGTGGTGATCAGCGATGAATTGAACCATAATTGTATCATAAACGCCATGAGGCTATCACGCCCCGCCGGGAAGTTTATCTACAAGCATAATGATATGGATGACCTCAGGGCGAGACTCTCCGATGCCGTGGGCAAGGGAAAAAGAGCTCTTGTGGTAACAGACGGTATATTCAGCATGAGAGGGGACAATTGCCCCTTTGATGAGTTTACCCGTGTGTGCAGTGAGTTTGAGGATGAGTTCGAAGAAGGCGTCATCACCATAGCAGATGATTCCCACGGTGTGGGAGCTCTCGGAAAAAGAGGCCGCGGCACTGAAGAGTATACAGGAGCGAAGGTGGATATACTCATCGGGACCCTGGGGAAGGCATATGGTGTTAACGGCGGGTATGTGGTGGCAAAAAGTGAGATCATCGAATATTTGAGGGAAAAGACCCCCATGTATATATATTCAAACCCCATAACATGTTCAGAATGCGCGGCGGTGCTGAAAGTCCTGGAGATACTTGACAGTGAAGAAGGAGTCAAGATCCTTGAACATGTGTCCAATATGACTCAGAGGTTTAAGAAGGGCCTTGTGGACAACGGATATGAGACATTAGACGGTGAACATCCAGTGGTCCCGCTTCTCACTAGAGATACGGAAAAGACAAAGGATCTCGTGGCTTTCCTCACTAAAAACGGGGTGCTGGCCACTGGGCTGAATTTTCCCGTTGTTCCCAAGGGTGACGAAGAGATCCGTTTTCAGGTAAATGGAGACCATACGACTGCTGACATCGATTATGTCATTGAAGTGCTGAAACGTTTTAAATAATTATGGCCCTTAAAAGGGCTTTATTCTGCAACAAAAGTTTCGCTCAGCGTATTAAACAGCGAAATAAAGGAGGCAAAATGAAAAAGTTATCAAAATTGGCAGTTGTACTGCTTGTGGCTGCTTTCCTGGGAGCCTGTGCTTCAGCCGAAGTAAAGACAAAAGAGACGGCTGATACCGTACCGGGAATCGAATATAGTGAATTCAAACTGGAGAACGGTTTGAAGATATTTGTAGTGGAGGACCATAAAGTACCTCTCATGAAGTTTGAGATATGGTATGATGTGGGATCCATCGATGAGAATGAAAGGATATCAGGTATTTCCCATATGCTGGAGCATACCATGTTCCTGGGAACAGAGAGCCTGGGCAAGGATAAAGTGCACCATCTTACAAAACAGGTGGGCGGATGGGCAAACGCCGGCACATTCTATGATTTTACCATGTACGAGGAAGAACTGCCCTCTGCGAAACTGGAACTGGCCATGGCCATTGAAGCTGACAGGATGAACAACCTGAAGATCGACCCCGAGGAATTTGCCAGGGAACAGCAGGTAGTTGCACAGGAAAGACGCATGAGGACAGAAAACAACTTCTTCATGTCATCCTGGGAAAAGATCCAGGCTGTGGCATTTGAAAAACATCCGCTTCACCATACTGTGATAGGATGGATGGATTCCATACAGGGTTATACAGTGGATGATATGCGCGCATATTACACTAAATACTATTCACCTAACAATGCTGTAATGGTGGTATCAGGAGATGTTGACCCGCAGGATGTATATGCATTGGCGCAGAAATATTTCGGCAGTTATGAACCCAAAGAGATCACAAGGATGGGCGTGACTGAACCTGAACAGACAGAAGAAAAATTTATTGAGATACAGAAAATAACCAACGTGCCTATTATTGTATTGATGTATAAGATCCCCGAAGGCGACAACCATGATATTCCTCTGCTTTCAGCTGCATCTGATATACTTGTGAACAATGCTGTATCACGAGTCAAGACTGTGCTTAAAAATGAAAAGCAGATGATCATGGAAGCTCAGGCGTTCCCAATGGCTCTTCGCGAACCGGGATTCCTCATGGTCTATCTTGTACCCATGAGTGTAGACTCCATGGATGCTGTCCGCGATGCTTTTGATGCTGAAGTAAAAAGGCTTGTGGAAGAAGGAGTCCAGTCGAAGGAGCTCTCCATAGTGAAGAAGAGCGCGCTGAAAGCACAGATCTTTTCCATGAAGAACCGCGGAGGCATGGCCTCAAGGATCGCCACAGATACAGTGCGTTTCGGAAAACCGGAACTTTATAAGGAACAACTGGAAATATTGAAAAACATGGATGAAGAAGATATAGCTGAAGTAGTGAAAAAATACTTTGTTAAGGAAAAACGTACTGTAGGCTATATTGTTCCTGAAAACAAATGATATTGGGGGTAGAAATGAAACGAATAATCTTTATACTGCTTGCGGTTGTCTTTGCCGCGGCTTCTGCAGCCGCTGATGTGGAGTTTTCCGCTGACATGTTCGAGAAACTGGCTCAGAGCAAAAACAAGGTGCCTGAGATAGAACTCCCCGCTTATGAGCGGATGGAACTTGACAACGGCCTTGTGGTCTATCTTGTGGAAGACCATGAGCTGCCTGTGATCGAGATCACAGGATATATTAAGGGCGGCAAGTCTCATGAGACAGCTGAGCTCGCAGGTATCACCAACTTTATGATCAGCATGATGACCACAGGTACAGCCACCATGGATGAGCAGCAGATGAATGAATATAAAGGACTGAACGGCACTGTTTTCCACATGTCCTCAAAAAGAGACTATCTTAAACTTGGCGGAAACGCCCTTATTGAGGATAAGGAAAAACTGGTCTTCATGATGTCAGACATCCTTATGAAACCTAATTTTAAAGCCCCTTACTACCAGCGTAAGATCATGGAACTTTTCCAGGGACTCAGCATGGCCAGGACCCAGGACCAGGTGCTCCTTGATATGGCTTTTTACAAAAAAGTCTACGGAGACCATCCTTACGGTTTTGATTATGACATAGACCTTCAGACAGCTGCAGTGGCAAATTTCAATCCTGACAGCCTGATGAAGTTCTACGACAATACCATAGGGCCTAATGTGACGATACTTGGAATATCCGGTGATTTTAAAATAAAAGAGATGAAAAAGATCATCAAAAAATATTTCTCAGGATGGGCTAACAAGGGTATCACATTGCCTCATCAGAAGGTCATCCCCCAGACTGATAATTTCGGGAAGGTATTCATTGTCAACAAACCCGATGCCACACAGGCTAAATTCCTCCTGGGGTATGAGACTTATTCAGATGATTATGAAAAACTCGTAGAGCATCGTATCGCGGACATGGTATATGGAAGCGGTTCCTTTGAATGCCGTCTTATGGATACACTCAGAGTGAAAAAAGGCTATTCTTATGATGCACGGTCGAATATCAGTTCAAATAAACTGGGCGGGGATTACAGCATTAAGACAGAGGTAAAACCTGAAGCAGCTTATGACACATATGTAAGCATCATCGGTGAGATGAAAAAGATCAAAGACATGAAAAGTCCCATCACCGAAGAAGAACTTTATAAGACTGCGAATTTTTTCAACGCTCTTATGCCTAAATTTTATTCGGACAAACTGGCTGTACTGGACTCTGTGATCAGCAACGTTGAGATCACAAGACGGGGTGCTGACTGGATCAACAGATTCATATCAAGGTACAATAATATGGACAGCAAATCAGCGCAGTTTATCTTTGAGAAAAATTCAAGGCCAAATGAGCTAATCACTGTCATACTCGGCAAAAAAGAACTGATCGAGCCTTTGTTCGCTGAACAGGGCGTAGAAGTAGAGATCATCGAGATGTAATAATCCAGGGGAGCTTATCAGCTCCCCTTTTTTTAAATAAAAAAATCATCAGTAAAGCGAAACAAAAACTTCGTAATACGTATTTAATAGTATGCAACAGGAGGTATTGTTTTGAAAAGATTGATATTGATCACGATGGCTGTTATGCTGATGGCAGTTTTCAGTCATGGAGCGGATATGAAGACCGGGGACGTCTACCATGGCTTCAGGCTCATGAAACAGGAATATGTAGACGAAGTAAAGTCAACAGCGCTTCTTTTTGAGCATGTCAAGACAGGAGCAAAGCTTCTTAAGCTGGAAAACTCCGACAAGGAAAATGTTTTTAACATCATATTCAGGACTATTCCTGAGACGGACAATGCTGTGGCTCATATCATGGAGCATTCAGTGCTGTGCGGTTCAAGAAAATATACGTCGAAAAGCCCCTTTTCAATATTGACCAAAGGGTCAATGAATACGTTTTTGAATGCGATGACATCAAATGACAGGACACAATATCCCATAGCAAGCAACAATGAAAAAGACTTTTTTAATCTCATGGATGTTTATCTGGATGCTGTCTTTTTTCCTGCTCTGCTTGAAAACGAGATGATATTGAAGCAGGAAGGCTGGCGTTACGAGTATGACCGGGAAAAAGATGAGCTGAAATACAACGGCATAGTGTTTAATGAGATGAAAGGGGCCATGTCATCTCCCATGTCTGTGGTATACAGGAAAGCTGCCGCTGTTGTCCTTCCCGATACGGTCTTTGCTGTAAACTCCGGCGGAGATCCTGCGGTGATACCGGATCTTACATACGAGGAATTCAAGGCATTTCACAAAAAATATTACCACCCGTCAAACAGCTATATTTTCCTCTATGGTGATATCGACACTGCAAAACAGCTGGAAGTCATTGACCGCGGTTTTTTGTCTCAGTTCGACAGACAGCTTGTTGATATTCCGAGCCAGAGGCAGGAATATTACGGGGGGTTCAAACAAGAGACTATAACTTATCCCGGGATAGATAACGGCGCAAATGATATGCTGATACTCACATATGTCCTTGACGGTATGGAGACAGGAGCTGAATCTTACGCCCTGGATATAATCGACGAGGTCATCATGGGCAATGATGCGTCTCCATTGAAAAAAGCCCTTGAAGACGGGGATATAGGTGCCTCCTCTTATTCTTATATGGACGGAGGACCCCAGCAGATGTATACCATCGCAGTGCGGGGCAGCAGCAGCGAAAAAGCGGATCGATTTTTGAAGATCATCGAGTCTGAGTTCAGAAAATACGCTGCGGAAGGACTTGAGGAACAACTGATAGAAGCCGCTGTAAACAAGAAGCTCTTCCGTCTGAAAGATGAGGGAGCCATACGTTTTTCAAAGGGACTGAGAGTCTGTTTTTCAGTGATGAATGACTGGATATACAGCAGCGACCCCTTTACGGGGATGAAATACCAGGATTTTATTGATACTGTAAGAGATGAAAAAGACCTCTATAAGAAAGTGATAAAAAAATATATCCTGGAAAATAATTTTAAAGCCCTTGTCATAGCAGAACCTGAAAAAGAGATGAACAGGATGAGGGAAGAGGATATAAAGGACAGGCTCGAAAAAGAAAAAGCCGCCATGGATGAGTCGCAATTTTCAGATATCGTCAGGATGAACATGGAGTTGAAAAAATACCATAACACACCTGATTCACCTGAGGATATAGCTTCTGTTCCCATGATAAAAGTCGATGATATCGAGAAGGATATATCACTTCTTCCAGCAGCGAAAGAGAGATATAAAAACGGGACGATATATCGTTATCCCGCGGACACCAACGGCATCATATACACCGATGTCTACCTGGACATGAGCTCCATAGGACCTGATGAAGTGGGATATGCAGTACTGGTGTCAAAACTCATGGGCAGAGTCCCCGCGGGAGGATTGACAGTAAAGGAACTTACAAACCAGCTTGATATCTACACCGGGGGGTTTGACGCTGATGTGACCACTGTGTCCAATGTGTATGAGAATAATGAGTGGAAGCCCTATCTTCATATATTTTCAAAGTCTCTTTCGGAATATTCAGCGGATATGTACAAACTGATGGATAAGATCCTGCGCAAATCGGAGATCGCTTCTGAAGAACGCGTGGGACAGCTGATAAAAGAAGAGTTGCTGTCCATTGAGCAGCGCCTTAACTCGTCTCCCTTTGAATTTGCCAGGATGAGTGCCATGTCCTCAATCGATGAGAACGGGGTGTTCAATGACCTAGCTTTTGGATTGGGGTATCTTGACTTTATCAGAAAAGTGAATGAAGATTTCAATAAAGATCCTGAGGCAGTGATAAAGTCTCTTGACACAGTGTTCAAGAAGATGATAAACGGCAATGAGTATCAGGCGTCTCTTATAACAGAAGACAAGCTTATGAAAAAGAATATCCGAAGACTGAAAAAGCTGATCGCCGCTCTGCCTGTAGGGGAAGGGACGCGAGAAAAAGAGCATTTCGAGATCCATGAAGGGTATGGGATCTCGACTCAGTCCAGGGTGAATTATGTCTTTTTATCCACAGACAGCGGGGAATACCAATACAGCGGCGCCATGAGAGTGGCCTCACGTATTTTGAGCCGTGAATATCTGTGGCAGGGTATAAGGGTGAAAGGCGGAGCTTATGGAGCGGGCATCAGGGCAAACCGCAACGGCATCATCTATCTGTATTCATACAGAGACCCCGGTCTGGAAAATACTCTGGATGTGTACAGGGGCGTTGCTGATTATCTCCGTGAGTTCGATCCTTCCAAACGTGAGATGGACCGTTTTGTGATCGGGACCATGTCACAGGTCGACAGGCCTCTTTCGTCCTATCACCAGGGAAGAGCGGCAGTGATGAGAGCTATGACAGGGTTGTCGGAGGATGATGTGAAAAAAGAGAGACAGGAGATCCTGTCTGTCACCCCTGAAGAAATAAGGGGACTTGCAGATATATTTTCTGACAGACTGGAAAAGTGGACCATCACAGAATTGGGGGGCCGTGATGCTGTTAATTACGATGGTTATTTTGGCAGAGCATTGCTGTTAATAAAAATGGAGACCTTTTCAATAAAGTCATAGAATACTAAAATAGAGGCCTGCGGGGAGACCCGCAGGCTTTATCCTTTTTTGTCATCAAAACTTGAAAAAATATTAAAAAATGTATATTATCTATCAGAGAGAGGAGAAACTGATAGATGATCAAAATATACTACACAGTCTTAACATTATTTTTAGCTATTTCATTGCAGTCCTGCGGCAGAAGCGGTGATGTGCATTTCATAAATACACCCGGGGCAAGGATATTTTATCAGAAGACAGGAGAAGGCAGACCACTCATGGTATTGCAGGGACATGAAAGCAGTGCGGACATGGTCACGGAACACTACAGCGGTATTATCCCGGATTCTGAGTTTATAACATTCGACCCCAGAGGTGTGGGACGTTCCCAGGCGGCTGAAGGGATACAGGCGGGTCCCCATGATTATGTGCAGGATGCGGAATATCTGAGGAAAGAACTTGGACTTAGACGTATCAATATAATAGCCCACGGCGAGGGGTGCAAAGATGCCGTTGATTATGCAATGGAATATTCAAAATACTGTGCGTCTCTTATCCTTGTATATCCTGAGAAATCTCTTCTCTGCTCGGAGAACGAGACTTTTCTATCGGATCTTACCAGTCTGCAGTTGCCAGTGCTCATAACATCCGCAGGTGATGAACAGACTGTCCTGCGTCTGCATGATGCCATCAGAAACTCAATACTGATTGTTTACAGCATAAATGGAGATGACTACTTCCCGGCGGATAAAAGAGAATTTTTTTCAGACATCCGGAAGTTTTTGGATATCTATGGCTTTACCCCGTAATGATAAAGAGATGAAACTATACATTTATATGATATGTCATATATATATGACTTGAAAGGTGTGATCGATTTGCGCTTGGATGATATCCGCGGATATAAAAAATATTTTGGAGAATATACTGAACTGCGTTATCAGAAAAACAGGAATTCAGTCATACAGCTCATAAATGGTGACATATCACATAATCAGGAGAACATATCTCAAGGTATTTCAGCAAGAGTGTTTACAAACGGCGTATGGGGTTTTTCATCTGCGCCGGAATGCGACGGGGAGAATATTAAACAGGTCATAATGACTGCTACAGACAATGCCCGTTTTCTGGATGCCAAGGCAAATCGGCATATTATGCCTCTGCCTGTGGTCAGCGGGGAAGCGTACCATGATTTTTCAACGAAGCAGAAGGCTGTTTCAAGAAGCGGACGCATAGGATTTTTAAGAGAACTGGATGAATTTATTAAGAAAAATTTTAACAGGCTTTCAAGCAGGCATATGTCTTTGCGTACTCTGGATATGGAAAAAGCCATGATAACATCCGACGGGTCGGAATCATATGCCATGGTGCCCAGGACTCTTCTAATGGTGAACTTTACCATGGAAAGGGAAGGGGAGACAACAGAGATCTATGAGATGTTTGGCGGTTTCGGGGAGTTTGAAGATAATTTTGCTCTCGCCGGTGACTGGTTTGAAAAACTAGAAAACCTTAACAAAGACCTTGTGGATAAAGCTCACGGGATCTATCCGGAATCAGGTGAGCATGAAGTGATACTGGCTCCTGAGATGACAGGTATACTGGCACATGAATCCATAGGGCATACTGTGGAAGCTGATATTGTCCAGGGAGGCGCGGCTACATCACTTTTCATGGGTAAGAAGATCGCATCGGACCTGGTGACACTTGTGGATTTTGCCAATACAGCACACGGGACTTTATGTCCGGTACCGCTCTTTATGGATGATGAAGGAACACCTGCGAAAGACGCTGTGCTTATCAAAAAGGGAGTCCTGACCGGGATGCTCCACAATAAAGAATCCGCCATGAGATTTGATACCGAGGGGGCGGGAAATGCAAGGGCGTCTAATTATGATGACGAACCCCTGATACGTATGAGGAATACCGCTTTTCTCCCGGGTAATGATAAGATCAGTGAGATGATCAAATCAGTGGACCATGGTTATTATCTCATAAGACCGAGCAACGGACAGGCGGACTCCACCAGCGAATTTATGTTCGGCGTTGTCAAGGGATATGAGATAAAAGGTGGAAAGATCAGCCGGGCACTGAAAGACACAACCATATCAGGAGTGGGGTTTCAGATGCTTAACAGCGTTACCATGGTATCTGACCAGATGCACTGGTCCTGCTTTGGCATGTGCGGAAAAAAACAGCTGATACCAGTGGGGATGGGTGGACCTGCGTTTAAATGCAAGATCAATATCGGGGGTAGATAATGGACGGGAAGAGGGTCTCGGATACTGTAAACAAGGCCATGGATATGCTCAGCGGCAAAGGAAACCAGTCTTATGCTGTGGACCATATCTTTTCAGAAAAACATGAGCTTAACCTTAAAAATGACGGATTTACCCTTTACAGGACAAGCCTGAAACCAAAAATAAATATCACAGTGATAAACGATCAGAGGAAAGGCAGTTATTCGTTTAACAGAAGCGATGACCGGTCGATCGGGGATGCAGTTGAAAAAGCCATGGAGATCTCACGTTCTTCAGTGGCAGACAGCGGAAACGCACTTGCTCCGAAAAATCTTCTGAATATCCAAAGGGATACTGCTCCTGAGCGTGAGGAGATGTATGACCGCCTTGATGAATATATGTCAGAGCTGAAAAAAGATTATCCTGAGATTATCGTTGAACAGATGATCATGGATTATGAAGCGGTAACACGTAAATATAAAAACTCCAATGAAGCTGATCTCTTTTCCAGAAGAGGTGTCTATTCCCTGGGTATGATGTTCCTCGCGAAAAATGACAGCATAAGCACTTCTTTTAAAAGTTTTTATGTGCACTTGAATGATCTTCAAAAACCACTTATGGAGATAGCTGACATGAGGCAGATACTGAAAAATACAGTAAGCTCTCTGTATGCGGAGCATTATCCCGGTTCCGGACCGGGTGTCGTTCTTTTTTCTCCTAACTGTTTTATGGAATTTCTGACCTATTTTTCAAACTACCTCAAGGACCCGTGGATGATATCAGGCACTTCACCGCTGAAAAACCTCATGGGAAAGAACGTTGCCTCCAGGTGTGTGTCACTCAGATCCGAGCCGTTAAATGAGGGACTGGCAGGGGGGTATGATTTTACCCAGGACGGTTTCCCCGCTGAAGATATCGATGTCGTAAAAGAAGGAACGCTTGAGAATTACCTGATCTCCTTCTATGGAAGCAGAAAAACGGGACTGCCTCACCGCAGGAACAGAGGCGGAGCCTGGAATATCGCCCCAGGCGACAGAAGTCTTGAAGGACTCATTGGCGGGATAAAAAAAGGCATACTTTTAACCAGGTTTTCAGGAGGATATCCCAGTGAAAACGGGGATTTCTCCGGTGTGGCAAAGAACAGTTTTCTTATCAGAGACGGGAAGTTGTCACATGCCCTGAAAGAGACCATGGTAAGCGGCAACCTCATGGAGATCATGGTGAATATTGCCGGGATATCCAGTGAGCGTATTGATTATGGACACAGTATCGCTCCCTGGGCGGCGGCAGAGGGAATACATATCACAGGCAGATGACATCACTGCGTGGGATATTTATTGAAAAAGCACCCGTAAAGGGAACCTGAAAGCATCTCATATATTTTTATCATGTCAATATACAGTCAGTTACATCATCGAAGGTGAACTATTTTGACTTAAAAGAATCTCTCTACAAGAATGACGCGCTCTTTGTATAATATTACAAAAGGAGGTATTATGGGAGCGTTTGTATCGGTGATGACTGTGATCATACTGGCAGTATTTTATATCTGGTGGAAGATCACAGCGGCATTGGCCGGAGAGATAAGCCACAATTCAAGGGATAAAAGACGGCGGGGAAGAATCAATGTATATAATTACAGATAAGGGTTCTACCTTGAAAGCCAAAGGGGCAGCAAGCAGCGCATCGTCGTTCATCGGATTGAGGCTTGTGAATGACTGCATATGGCATTTCACCTATGAAGGCAGGGATTTTACCTATATTTCCTCGGGAATGAAGGGAAGTGAGCGGCTGATGATCCATATGCTGTATGTCAGACGGGATCCCAGAGCGGTCAGTTATGTGAAAAACCTGTATCCCGGTATGATGCGTTCCTATATTGATCTCAGGACTGAAAAAGCGGAGCAGTTATGGGATCTTTTTCGTTTCATGGAGGGACTTTGTGCCTGAAGGCCTCTTATCCGGCACACTTGGAATATCAGTCCCGGAGTTATATCCTTTAATGAAGACAGTAGTATGATACCAGGAGGATCATGAAGGATATAAACCATCACATTGAAAACAGGGAACTGCTTTATGCCGGTAATTTTTCGAGGACAGAAGTGGCATCATACGGCATATTATGCTGGAACAGTGATTTTCCCCGTTCACTTGAGGGAAACCACGCGGTGGTCCTGGATAAAGGGCTCATAAACGGTCAGACAGCAGGGACTGTGGAGATGTTTTATGAGAAACGGGGAATGAGACCGGCATTTATGATGAAAGATGACGATAAGCTTCTCATGGGGTATTTACGTGACAGGGGATATATATTTTATCCATCGTATGAAAAATTGTATGTGATGATGTCACATGACCTTGTGGCAGGTCATGGGATGGAGGATATAGCTGTCTGCAGAGATGTAGATGAAAAAATATCAGGCCTGGCCGTCCAGTATGACAGCAGCGGGTGGCTGCTGGAAAAGTTGACCCGTCTCATGGAAAAAAAGAGGTTTTATATCCTTTTTTGGGAGGGAGGAGACGGGAAAAAGGCCATGATGACTTATCATGACCTTGGAAGTTATGTGCGTGTGGGAGGGTATGCCTCAGAGGGAGAACATGTGTCTTTTTCCAGGCTTGTCAGAGGAGTCACCTATTTTCATTCAAGAAGGTGCCATAAACCCATGACCTTCGCGCTTCACAAAAAACCTGACATGGATGGAATACACGAAGGTATTATGTTTACCTACGCTGTGCAGAGTCTATAGCCCCTGCCATCCGGCTATTACGGCAAAGAGATGCCATGCCGCATAGGCTTTAAGGTTGCCGTTAAGCGGCTGAGTGTGCGCAGGAGAACAGCTGTACCATTCCCCGGGGTGGGTGCTCTGCCAATCCAAAGCCCAGTTTGAGTCAAGAGAACCGTTGCCGTCTGAATCATAATCACAATTGTCATTGGCATTTTTATCAAGATAATAATTCCCCTGTGGGTCATAACTCTCGATGTCAGCGAAATCATACAGGTATTTTCCCTCTGAAATACAGAAAGAGCGGATCTGTTCGTTTCTGGCATGAAGATTGCCGTTATCCCCGCTGCCGTCAAGATGTCCCGTCATATAGACGAAAGTGACTCCGGGGTAAGATTCCTCAAGGCCTGACATGAGATTAAGATATGTATTGATATTAACTTCTGTGGCATCGGATACCTGTCCGCACCATGACCAGATGACAACGTTGCACTGAGGGTGCGAATCAAGATAGGTTTCCGTCGCCGCAGCCCAGGCGGTCCTGTCGGGATTGCCAAGGTCATACGCTCCTGAAAACGGTGTGTCTGTAAGGTCGAGGACATCCTCACCTCCTGACGGACTCCAGACATATATGCCCTGTCCTCCCATAAATGCATCAAGGCCGTTCATACCTGTGATGATCTGGCTGCCGTGGGATGTATGACCATAAGCGATATGAAGGGAAGACTTGGCCTCATCGATATAATTAAGGGGTACGGCATTGATATCCGTGTCAAGGTGGTTGATGATCCTTGATCCAGTCACAGGTATAGTACTGGAAGTGCCGCTGCTGCCGCAGGCGGCCATGGACAAGAGAGTCGCGCATATTAAAAACATATTGAAAATCCTCATATTACCTCCTATTATCCAATATAGACTTAATATGACGGAATTTCAAGAACCGGGACGATAAAAGGAGCTGTATGTATAATACCATCGATCTCCACTGCGACACTGTATGGGTGCTTTATGAAAAGGGGGGAGAGCTGAGCCGAAACAATTTCCATGTGGACATGGAAAAACTGAAAAAAGGGGGCGCAGCCGGCCAGGTATTTGCGGCATATGTCTACATGGGACGCGAAGGACTCTCCACAGAGGAATATTTCGCATATGCTGAGAGACTTATGGAACGGTTTTACTCCGAGATCGGGAGAAACCCGGGAATAGAACCTGCTTTATCTTATGAGGACCATCTGAAAAACAGGGAAAAGGGGTATATATCGGCATTTCTCTCTCTGGAAGAGGGAGGTGTGGTGGGGGAGGACCTGGATAAGATCGATCTGCTGTATGATAAGGGTGTACGTATGGTAACGCTGACCTGGAATTTTCCCAATTCCATAGGTTACCCCAATAAAGATTATAAATATTCTGAAAGGGGACTGACATCCTTTGGAAGAAAAGCCGTGGAATACATGGATCAGAAGGGGATCATCATCGATGTCTCCCATCTTTCAGACCGGGGATTTTATGATGTGGCTGATATTGTGAAAGGCCCCTTTACAGCATCCCATTCAAACTGCAGGGGGCTTCATGACCATCCAAGAAACCTTACCGATGACATGATAAGGACCATAGCGGACCACGGAGGGGTCATAGGAGTGAATTTTGCCGCGCACTTTTTAGCGCAGAAAGAAAAAAGCCATGTGGAAGATATTGTGAGACATGTCTCTTATATGCGGTCAGTGGGAGGAATAGGCTGCTGCGCAGTGGGAGGGGATCTCGACGGTATCAGTTCCACCCTTGAGATAGGTGACTACTCAGGGATGCAGAATATATACAGAGCTCTGGTTAAATCCGGTTTTTCACAGGAGGAATGCGAAAAGACCGCCAGACTCAATGTGGAACGTTTTTTTTCTGATAAACTGTAATCACACCCGTTTTTGCTGCCATCTGCCGGACCTGTAGAACGCTGAGATGACGATGAACTCTCCGATCTCGCCGGCCACAAATGAGATCCATACCCAGATGATGGGAAGCTTCAGTATCCATACTGTGACCAGGAGGAATGGGACCTGTATGACCCATCTGCCTGCGATGCTGGACCAGAGCATGGGGATATTATATCCCGCACCGGAAAATCCCGAGATCATGCCAAATGCGTAACCGATGAATATAAGTCCGAATATCCCGATGGGGAGAAACTGGGAACCCAGAAGGATCACTTCGCTGTTTTGAGTGAAAAGGCTGATGATATCATTTGAAAACAGCAGCGCCGCAAGGGAGAAAAAAGCCATGACAGCTGAACCAAGTGCGGATGATGTCCTGCATGTCGCTTTGGCGCGCTGGAGGTCTTCCTTTCCGAGGCATTGGCCCACTATGGCGGAACCTCCCATGGATAGCCCTATCAGGGGCATGAAAGCGATCCCGAATATACGTCCTCCGATGCCGTAGGCAGCCACGGCGAGATCCCCGTAGAGGGATACAAATTTGAGTATGACAGCCATGGAGAAATTGCGGATGAGTATCTCTATGCCGTTGGGAAGTCCGATGGTGATAA
>CAZGIO010000023.1:0-15095 GCA_964525975.1 uncultured bacterium | reverse complement strand
CTTAAATTCTCTGCGTGGAACATCAAATAAATTAATTAACAGTTACAAGACCTGACCCCTTATATGTGGCTCCACAGTTCCTCATGGAACGAAGGTTCGAAATTATTCTCTTCCGCTATTTCCCCGATATACTGATATTCTATTCCGTTTTTTTCCAGAAGGGCCGCTGTCTCGCCGGCTTTTTCTCCCGGGATCACCGCCATGAGAGCCCCCGAGGAGATAAGTTTCAAAGGATCTATTCCGAGAGCGGAGGTCAATCTTTCAACAGGTTTCCGCAATACGATATCATCATACAGCCTTATGCCCCCTTTACCTGAAAGTTCCGCCAGTTCCGTCAAGCCGCCCATTATGCCGCCTTCGGTGGGATCGTGCATGAAAACCGCTGTGTCTTTGATGAGAGAGGCGGTCTTGTACACGGAAAGATCGTCTATGTAACCGTCCACTTCGCTGAGTTCTTCCTCGGTAAAAAGACCTGTGAGTTCTGTCTTCCGTTTATTGACAATAAGATAAGTCCCTTCGAGAGCTATGCCCCCGGCAATGAGTATTTTGTCTCCCCGCCGCGCATGGTCCATTGTGTACAGGCGGTCAGTCTCTCCTATGATAGTGGCGCTCACGATGGGTTTTTTCACCTGGTCAGAAAACTCAGTGTGTCCCCCGATCACTGCGATCCCGTATTCCCCGCACCGGCTGCTTATGTCAGCCATGACACGGCCAACATATTCAGGCCCCAGTGCTTCAGGGACCAGTATGGTCAGTATGAGAAACTGCGGAGTCCCGCCCTTTACAGCTATATCATTCAGGTTCACTTCCACTGCGAAGCGGCCCATGTCAGCGGGTTCGGCTCCCACAATGGGGTCAGAGGATACCAGAAGATATCTTCCGGGGCCGTTTTCAATGACAGCGGCGTCTTCACCTATACCCGGACCGCTCATGATCCTGGGATTAGACGCGCCTTTAAAGCCTAACACATATTTCTTCAGCAGTTCAGGTGAAAGTTTTCCCGTCATTCCGCTCCTCCTCCCTTTTCAACCTCTCCGGAATAATCCCATTTAAATTCCCCGTAGGCGTTCAGCTTGATGTAGAACTTGTAATCGATAACTCCGGTCTCCCTTTCCTGCCAGGAGATACCCATGTTCCAGCAGTGGAGGTTTCTGAAGAACTCAAAAGACTGCTCCCGGATCTTGCTTTCCTCGAGATCCAGAAGAATACTGGTCTTGAAGAGCCAGTTCTTTGTAAGCTGCACAGACGCCTGTATCCTTGACGTAAAGACGTCCTCCCCGCCGGAAAAATCTTTTCTGTAATATCCGTAAATATCCAGCCGGTGGTCGCCGAGTCTGAAGACGCTGTTATTCGCCGCGTAAAATGCCGTTGTCTCGTGTTCATAAAGATCATACTGCTGGCCCGCGGTAAATCTCGAAGTGATAGTGTCTCTGATATAGGGAGTAAAGATCAGGCTGTTTGACAACTGAGAAAATTCCTGTTCATCAAGAAGGTTCTGCGAGACAGCGCTGTATGTGGTGAGGAAAACATGGGTTTTTCCGTTTTTCAGCTTGATCATAAATGTATTATTCAGTCCGTATGAGAAATTTTCCTGCTGTGAAAGCGATGCTTCCCCTTTGTCCAAAAACAGCGTCTGGTCCACTTCGGGTATATAATTAAATCCCACAGACGGCTTCAGTGTATGTTTCACCGTATCGGTATCGCCTATCCCGAAAAAGTTGAAATACCCGTAAAGCTCAAAAAAAGATGTGATGTTCAGGGAAGGCACCAGCCTGTCGATGGACATATCGTCATATACATAATAATCCCAGTCGGCTTTCAGACTTTCCGAAAAATTAAAATACCTGAGCAGAGTATGCCGGTATGTAAGGGAAACGGCGTTGTCGGCGGTAAATTTTGAAAAAAGATCGTCCTCATAGAGATTATCCAAGCCGGAGGTCGCCGTGAGATAAAAACCGGGTATCAGGGAGAGGTTGTATACAGATATGTCCGCGGAAGGCAGAAGGGATGTATTGCTTTCAGACGTGGTGCCGTCTGTCTCATCCCACCACTGCCGGACTTTAGACGCAGTGACGCGGACATTGACCTTCGACCCGAATCTTTTCTCCAGAGACAGATAGGATGAGAGTGTGTTTTCCGTCCTCTCATCGATATTGGAGCTGAAATCAGTATAGTAATCCGTATCACTGGACAGATCCGCGTTCAGGGTCATCTTGATCCCCATTTGTTCAAATGTCTGTGTCGCGTCTCCTTTGAGATACCATCTTGTGGAGTTCTGTATCTGGTCGTCGATGTATGCGCCTTCCACAGTGCCTCCGCCGTTATAGGTCTTGAACCTCAGTTCCCCTTCCTGGGAGATGCCCCGTTCGGACATGAGTTTCAGCGTATATGTGAAATCTGAATATCTGTTTATGATAAGGAAGAAAGGCTGCATATAGGTAAGCCCGTCTGAAGTATTATTGGAAAACGTAGGCTGGAGAAAACCGGTCTTCCGTCCCTCGGGGATGGGGAAAAAATAGGCGGGGAAATAAAACACAGGCACATGGTAGATATAAATAACCACGGGAGAGGCGATGACTTTGTCCCCCTTGATCACTTTAAGCCGTTTGCTTTCCACTCTGAAATGAGGTTCTATGGCGTCACATGTTGTAAACGTCGTGTCTTTTCCGTAGAGGACATCCTCCCCCACTGCGTTGATCACCTTGCCTGAGATGAAGCCTTTTTCGACTGGAGCCCGGCCGTTTGAGAGTATTGCCCTTTTCAGCTTCATATCATATTCCATATGCTTCCCTGTAAACCTGCTTCCGCCCTGTTTGAAATCTATGTTGCCCATGGCTATAAGCCGTTCATCATCCACGAAATAATAGACAGTATCCGCTTTCATCACGGCATCATCGTAACCCAGCACGCAGTTTCCCCGAAGTATGAAACGGTTTTCCGCAGCTATATATTCCATCTCATCGGCTTCGTAGGTCAGGGTGTTTCCCCTGAGCCCCGCGGCGACGGCGGTCAAAAGCAGCAGTAGGAGCAAACGCTTCACCATGGAAACGCCCTCACAGCCTCACAGACAGCCTGCACATCATCTGCAGTGAGATTTTCATGGAACGGCAGGGAGATCGCGTCCGAGGCAAAACGGGAAGCATTGGGAAGATCCCCGGCTGACACATGAGCATAGGCGGGAAGGGAGGGAATAAACTGGGCGGGCCGGCCCGTCTCGATGCCGCGCTCTTCAAGATAGCGCGCGAGTTCTTCTCTTCTGCCGCTGGTGGCCACCATCTGGTGATATGCCGGTCTTACGGTTTCGGGATATGCTGTCACAGATATTCCGGGACACCCTTCCAGGGCGGAGACATATGTCTCATAAAGTTTTTGTCTCTGCATCATCCTGGCATCGAGGGTCTCAAGCTGCCGCAAGCCTATAACGGCATGAAGATCGCTCATCCTGAAGTTCAGCCCCGGAGCATTATAACCGTCCAGATAACCGTGGTTTCTGTATGATGTGAAAAAATCTTTTCCCCTGTTTCCCCATAACAGTCCCCCTTCAAAAGAAGAGAGTATCTTTTTATAGTGAAGGCTGGTGAATACGAAATCTCCCATGGAACTGATATCTTCCCCCTGGATCCTGGTGCCCAGAGAAGAGGCGGCGTCATGGATAAATACAATCCCCCGTTCCCGGCAGAAATCCCGGGCTTCTCTTATACCCGAGCAATATCCCAATGTAGAGACAAAAAGAACGGCTTTTGCGCCGCTGTCCGCCAGTCTGCGCATATGTTCAAGAGAAAGCACCGGCGTATCCCCGGCGCAGTCACAGAAGAGAGTTTCCATTCCCGCCAGCAGAGGCACATTAGCCGCAGATACAAATGTATATGCCGGCACAATGATCTTGTCCCCGTGTGAAAGTCCCAGATATGCGAGTATCATATGGTATGCCGCAGTGGCGTTTGAAACCGCCACTGACCAGTCAAGGCCGAAATGTTTATTGAACCGCTCCTCAAAACGGCTTACTGCTGTCCCGAATGCTCCCGGCTCCTTGAGAAACCAGGCGGCGTCTGAGACTGCCGCCTGGCTGAATACCGGTCCGTTGAGCTTATACCTGTACTTCAAAATATTATCACCGGTCTACTTGTTCACCTTGAACGTGGCGTCTCCCTTTTCGATGAATGCCACGATCTGTTCCGCAGCTGCGGCTCCGGCGTTGACATTGGCCTCCAGTGTCTGGGCACCCATCTTTTTCGGTGTGAAAAAGACCCTGCCCTCAAAGGCGTCCTTCATCTTATCTGCGCAGTCCGGGGCAACGTCTGAAACATATTTAATGTCTTCTCTTTCGGCGAAGACTTTCATGAGAGCGTCCTCATCCACCACTTCTTTTCTGGCTGTATTGACAAGACAGGCTCCTTTTTTCATGGAAGACAGGAGTTTCCCGTTTACAAAACCCATGGTCTCCTTCATCTTAGGCAGATGGAGTGAGATATAATCGCAAGTGGAGTAGAGTTCTTCCACTGTATCCACCGGCTCCACGCCGTCGGCTTTCATCTTGTCTGCCGGTACAAAAGGATCAAAAGCCTTGACGGTCATACCGAACCCGCGGGCGGCTTCGGCAACATATCTGCCCACATTCCCGTAAGCGTGTATGCCCACTGTCTTGCCCCTGAGTTCCCTGCCCGCTTTGGGAGTAAAACTGTTTCTTGCAATATAAAGCATCATGCCAAGAGCAAGTTCCGCAACGGCGTTGGAGTTCTGTCCAGGAGTATTCATGACTGTGACTCCACGTCCTGTGGCGGTCTCACAATCCACATTATCATAACCCGCCCCTGCGCGGACCACGATCTTAAGGTCTTCTGCGGCGTCAAAGACGTCGGCGAGTACTTTGTCGCTTCTCACGATAAGTCCCTGGGCGTCACTGACAGCGTCAAGCAGCGCGCTGCGTTCACTGTATTTTTCCAGCAATTCCAACTCGTATCCCGCATCAGCGAAGATCTTTCTGATGGCTTCAACAGCTTCCGGCGCAAAGGGTTTCTCTGTGGCTACCAATACTTTCATCCTTAACCTCCTTTTATATGATTAAAACATTACATTCTCTTTGATAAAACTATCCTTAATGGCTATTTTTGTCAACACTATTAGGTCCTTTGGGATCCATAAAAACCGCCCGTTTGATCACGCCCCCGTATTTGCCGCTGACCTGGTCGATCACCTGATCCACCTTGCCCGACTTGAGCGGCTTATCATCAAAAAGGTCTCCCTGGACCGCCCCCTCCAGGGCTGCAAGTCCGGAAACACCCACACCCACAAGCCTCACCGGTTCTTCTTCCCTATCCAGCGTCTGGTAAAGGGCCAATATTGTCCGCCTCAGGGTCTCTGTATCGCTGAACCTGTTATCCAGCGTCTTTGAGCGTGTGTGTGTAACAAAATCCCCGGTCCTCAATTTCAGGGTAACAGTCCTGGCTGCGAGTTTTTTCTCTCTCAATGCGGCGGCCACTCTCACTGAAAGAGAAAATAAAGTCTTCAATACCTTCCCTCTGTCCCTTGTATCTATGTGAAACGTTCTTTCTTCGCTTATGGACTTTCTTTTGTTATCCTGTGTTATCTCTCTGGGGTCTATTCCGTTTGCCAGTGCCCACAATGACCGTCCGCTTTTCCCGAAGGAAGCCTGTACCTGTTCCATGGACATATCAGCCAGATCGCCTATGGTCCTGATGCCCATGGCGTTGAGCCTTTTCACGCTCTTCTCGCCCGCGCCCCATATCCTTCCCACGTCCAGCCCGCTCAGAAACTCTTTTTCTCTTCCCGGTTCACAGATCACCAGTCCGTCGGGTTTTTCCAGGTCTGAAGCGATCTTTGCCACGGATTTATTGGAAGCGATGCCCACGCTGGCAGTGAGTCCCGTGACTTCTTTTATCCTCTTTTTAATGGAGAAGCCCAGTTCCCTGTCATCTCCGAAAAGATGTTCTGTCCCGGAGCAGTCCAGAAACGCCTCATCAATGCTGAGAGGTTCCACAAGTGGAGTAAATTCCCCGAATATTTTCATGATATCTTTTGAGACAGAGGCGTACTTACCCATTGCAGGGTGTATAAACACCGCGTGGGGACACCGTCTGTAAGCTTGTGTAACGGGCATGGCGGAACGTATCCCGTACTTCCGGGCTTCATAGCTGCAGGTGCTCACCACTCCGCGGCCGTTTCCTTTGAGAGGATCCGCGCCGATGACCACAGGTTTCCCCCGCAGACCGGGGTCATCCCGCTGTTCCACCGCGGCAAAAAAAGCATCCATGTCAACATGGACAATACGTCTTCTCACGATCTTCCCCCTTTCAGGAGAACGTGGTTTAAATCATATTCTTTGTGTACAGTTTATGGTAAAAACCCTCTTTCAGCATCAGGGATTCATGGTCGCCTTCTTCAACGATGCGCCCCTGGTTCATGACAAAGATACGGTTCACATGTTTCACCGTTGAAAGCCTGTGGGCTATGATCAGAGTAGTCCTGTGCCGGGAGAGTTCAAACATGGACTCCTGGATCAGGCTTTCAGATTCATTATCAAGGGATGAGGTGGCCTCATCAAAGATCAATATCCTGGGATCTTTCAGAAAGACCCTTGCGATGGAAATCCTCTGCTTCTGCCCCCCTGACAATTTCACGCCCCGCTCGCCCACATAGGAATCAAACCCGTCGGGAAGCGATGATATGAAATCATATATATTGGCTTTTACCGCCGCATTAACCATATCATCTTCAGAAGCCGACGGATTTCCGTACATGATGTTATCTCTGATGGTGCCGGCGAAAAGAAAAACATTCTGCTGCACAAGACCGATATTCTCCCTGAGGAACTTCCGCTTAAGGTCCATGATATTATATCCGTCGATGCTGATCTCACCTTTTTCCGCTTCATAAAACCTCGGGATAAGAGACACCACTGTGCTTTTTCCCGCGCCTGATTCACCTACGATGGCAACAGATTCCCCGGCATTCACGGAAAATGAGACATCCCGGAGCACATCCTCAGGAGAGGATGAATATTTAAAATAGACACTGGAAAACTCCACGGCGCCTGAGACACTTTCAGGCTCAATGGCATTGGATCTATCCTTTATGTCAGGCTGTATATCCATGATCTCTGTAAAACGCTCAAAAGATGCAGCGCCCTGCTGAAACTGTTCGGCAAAATTCGCCAGTCTCTGGATGGGATTAAGTATGATGTTCACATAGAGGATAAACGCAACTATGTCCGGCACTTCTATGCTTCCTTTCATATAAATCCATGTTCCCCCTGCTATGACAGCGACATAGTATATATCCGCAAGAAAATGAAATCCGGAATAAAAGAATCCCATGATAGTATACATCTTCTCCTTGGCCATCTTGAAGTGGATGTTGACATGCTCAAACTTTTCCATCTCAAGTTCTTCGTTGGCATAGGATTTGACTTCTCTGATCCCCTGTACGGAATTCTCCACGGTGCTGTTGATATCGGCGATCTTTCTACGTACACGACGGAAGCCTTTTCGCATCTTGCCCCCGTATTTCACTCCCCACAGAAGCATAAACGGCAGAGGGATAAATGATATCACGGCAAGGGTGGCATTAAACCGGAACATGAAGAAAAACGAACCGATTATAAGGAATATCGACAGGATAAGATCCTCGGGGCCATGGTGAGCCACTTCGGCGATGGTATTGAGGTCATTGGAGATCCTTGACATTATATGTCCTGTCTTTGTATTGTCAAAATAGTTAAATGAAAGTTTCTGTATATGTCTGAATATATCCTCGCGCATGTCATATTCCATGCGCACGCCTAATATATGCCCCCATTTCATCCGTATGAACTCAAAGACCATCTTCACAAGGTAGATCAATATCATAAGAGAAAACGATATGACTATAGCCCTGATATTCCTTCCGGGTATGTGTGTGCTAAGAAGATCCCTCACCATGGAGGGAATGAGGATGGCAAGGACAGAAGCCATGAGAGCCACACCAATATCAATAAAAAAGAGAAGCCTGTGAGGCTTATAGTAAGCAATAAAACGTTTAAACATAATACCTCCGGTAACAATATTGTACAGATGCCCCCTGGAAAGTCAAGAATTTGCGGAAACTTAACAGCCTCCGGTTGTTACTAATATATAAAGGAGGATGTATGAAAAAAGCACTTATCATATTGATAGCCGCTGTCATGCTTGCGGCTTGCGGTACGAACGTTGAAGTAGCCGGGGAAAAACAGAAAGAAATCTATCCCAAATTCAGGATCTCCGTATACAAAGACACAACTCTGAAACAATGGGCGTTTGTGGCCGCCAAAGGGGAAAAGCTGACACTGATGGAGTCGACCGCAGGTGATAGCGGCAAAGAACTTGTAAAAGTCGTCAGGGCTGACGGCACATCTTCGGGATATGCCGAAGCCAAATATTTTGCAGAGGGTATCTGCGTGGTAACTGAGGATAACACGCCGCTTTTTGCGCAGCCCACGAAGACCAGTGAGATCGAGATCCGTCTCCCCAGGGGAACAGTGCTGTTTATAACCGGCGAAAAAGAGGGCTGGTTCAATGTATATGCCGGGAAGTTTATCCGCGCCGGCAAGGAACGCTGGGTCACTTCCGCCTGGATAAAAGAGGGATTTGACGCCGACGGCGGTCATGTTTCACAGGCGCTGCGTCTTGAACGGGCCATTGAGCAGTACAAAGATGAAGATGGGACAACAAGCGGTGAAGGAGAGGCAACTCTCAGAGAGCTCGCTTCTTCGGACAGCCCTTTTGCCAACCTGGCCATCGAAGCCCTTCATGAAGAAGAGAGCGTGGATTATACTCTGGAATAGGGACCAGATAGACCCGGGGACTCAGTGGACGTTGGGGACAGAACAGAGCTTGCACGGACAGACACAGACATAAACAAATATTAATCAAAGGTGCGGCCTATGATAGACATCACCCGCCTCCATGAACCCAGTGTGGTGCACTCGAGTAATCCTTAATTTACTGTTGTAAGATCTATTTGCTGAATTTCAGCAGATGGCGGTATCCTTCAGGCAGATAACGGACTTTCACAAGCCTCCCGCTGACGGGGTGTCTGAAAGAATAGGCAAAACAGATCAGCTCCAGCATGCCGCTACTGTATCCTCCGTATTTGCGGTCTCCCTGGACCGGACGCAGATAACGGGCAAAATGTTTTCTGATCTGGTGTGTCCTCCCGGTGCGCGGGAAAACGATAAAGAGCGCCCTGTCATCCCTGATACCGGCATACCTCACGTAAGTAAGCGCATCCTTTTCTTTTCCATTCCACTCAAGCCTGTCCCTGATGATCATGTTGTGTTCAGGAGGCATAAAAGGTTCAGTGAGGGCCAGATATGTCTTCCGGATCGATTTTTCTCTGAACATCCTGTGAAGCCGCCGTTCCGCTTCCTTATGTTTTGCGATAAGGAGAAGCCCTCTTGTGGGTTTATCCAGCCTGTTGATCACAGCGGGTTCATCATCTTTATCCACGAGATATTCTTTCACGCCGTAGGCGAGGGAATCCACCTCTGAATAAGGGGTGGGATGGCTGGGGATCCCTGCCTCTTTATAGACAACCATGATGTCACTGTCCTCGTATGCCACATGTTCCGGCGCAAGGATAAACTTGCGCACCTGTTTTTCAGGCATATTGACTTTTATCACAGCATTTCCGGGTCTGTATCCCGGATCTTTTATCCTTCGGTTCTCATCTGCGTTCCGGACGCTGCCGTTCATGATAAGCTCCCTGTCCTCACCGCTGTTTTTTCCCAGGTACTCCATGACAAGCCCCTCCAGGGTCATACCTTTTTTGTCTTTTATATAATATTTTCTCATGTCAGGCCTTTCTGGCCGAGAACCCGTATAGCCCTTCGCGCAGATCGGCGAACTCAAGGACCCCATAGCGGGAGATCACTGTTTCCACGGAATCGGGGCCCGCAAGGAACCAGCTGCCTTTTTCCCGTTCATTCTTATACAGCGCTTCAAACTCAAGAAGTGTGTCATCGTCCCTGTCAAACTCCGCGGGATCCGTAAATGTGATCATCATGGAGCCTCCCTGATTCAAGGCGCCGGCGAGATTGGCGATAAGCAGTTCAAGGTCGGAGACACTGCGGCAGATACCTGTGGTATTACCCAGAAGGACAACGGTATCATAGCTCCCCGGGATCCCTTTCTCATCAAGAAGACTCCCTGTCATATATGTGCCCATGAAACCGCTTTCTTCAGCAATCTTTTTCATCACAGGGCTGTTGTCCATGCAGACAGCTTTCAATCCCCTGGACTGGAGTTCCAGAGCCATGCGTCCGGGGCCGGCTCCCGCGTCCAGGACTTTCCCCCGGCATCTGTCAATAAAAAGTCTTTCAAGGGGATGAAAGTCTTCCACTCCTTTAAAATAAAACGAGAGGTCTTCGGGATAATCTTCACCTTCAATATTTAGGATCAGCGGCGCCGGTTTCCCGTTGTGTATATCAAGATACGCTTTTTCAATAAGAGCCATAACCCTCTTCAGCAGCCAGTGCCGCTATCCTCGACTTGAGGGAATCGAGCCCTCTTTCCTCTGTCACTGAGATAAACGCCGCGCGCTGCTGGTCCTTATATTTATTCATAATAGCTTCCAGACTTTCATCATCCAGCATATCGATCTTATTGAACACAGTGAACCGCGGCTTGTCTCCCGCGCCAAGTTCATGGAGCACTTCATTCACGACATCCATGTTCTGTTTGTGGACAGGTGACGAGATATCCACGACTTCCATGATCAGATCCGCATATTTCAGCTCCTCCAGGGTGGATTTAAAGCTTGCCACAAGGTGATGGGGAAGATTGCGGATGAAACCCACTGTGTCGGAAAACAGCACTGTCCCGGCGCCTTCTATATATACTTTCTTCGTGGATGTGTCCAGTGTGGCGAAAAGTTTGTCTTCAACATAGAGGTCTTTTTTGGAAAAAGACCTCAGCAATGATGATTTTCCCGCATTGGTATAACCTACTATGGATACTTTAAATTTTCCCGACCGTCCTTTTCTCTGGGTTGCGCGGACTTTTTCAATATGTTTCAGTTTGCTTGAAAGCACGGATATTTTTTTGGTTATTGCGCGCCTGTCTGTCTCAAGCTGAGTCTCTCCCGGACCCCTGAAGTTAAATCCCCCCTGCTGTCCAGTAAGATGCGGCCAAAGATTTCTGAGCCGTGGAAGAAGATACTGCAGTTCGGCGAGTTCAACCTGGAGTTTTGCCTCACGTGTCTTGGCATGCAGTGCAAAGATCTCAAGGATCAGCTCTTCCCTGTCTATAACAGAACGCTCAAAAAGCGTCTCAAGGTTTCGCTGCTGTACAGGTGAAAGAAAACCATCCACGATGACATTGGCGATATCGGGGAAGTTTGAGAGAAACATGGAGATCTCTTCCAGTTTACCTGAACCGAAATACTGCCCGGGATCGGGATTTTTCCTGGATTGTTTAAAAATCTCCACCACTTCACCCCCTCTTGTCCTGATGAGGGATACCATCTCATTTTCCCTTTCAGAGGCTTCCAGAATATCTCCGGGAGTCTCAACGTAAAGCAATATACAGCGTTCACTCACTTGTGATCTTCCTTTCCAGATGGCTGTAAAGCCTCATGTATGACGATCTGTACAAATACTCCATGGCTGAGAATATCAGCACCGTCGTGATAACAAAATATATGGAGTAAGCCATAAACGGTATTGCCGAGATGAGAAAGACTATGAGAAGAGCCATATAGATCAGGGTGATGACAAAACTCAGGGGAAGTATCTCTTTCATGGGTATATTTTTGCGTTTTGCATTCAGCATATTCATCTTGAAGGGTTCCGCCAGGGACATCATGAAAACGAAAGCGAAGATCAGTATCACAGATGAGGACCTGGCTGTCACCATGATCACAAGAAGCAGAGGCAGAAGAAGGGCATTCATGAGGTCGATAAAGAAGATGTGGAAGAAAGAGTAAGGTTCATCGCCCTCTCTATAGAGTGATATGCTCTTAAATGTCTCTTTGGCGATAAAGGCCAGGAACACCAGTACCAGGATGAGGAGTATGGAGGATTCCCCTATCCTTGTGATCAGCATGATGATAGACGAAAAACCGCACACTTCCGGTTCAAAATATCCCAGGTCTCCTGATATAAACGCAGCAAAAAGATACAGTGGAGAAAAGACAGCGAGGTTGATCAGCATATCCCTCAGAAGAGACTTTTTTTTCACCACTCTCATGAGGGCCCATAACAGGGCTAAAGACGCCATATAGATAAAAACAGGGAGGAGCACTCTTTTTCCGCTCACATAATTATCCCCCGGGGTCTCATCGAGCTCCGCGGCGGCCACCGCCGCTTTGTCCGTCACCCTGTCGCCGTTGCCCATGGAAATGATCTCTGTCTCCTGTCCCTCATATACATTCACCGCGACGGAAGTCTCTCTCTCAGGACCTGTCTCAACAATAAAACCATCTTTATCTTTTTTAAGGGCAAACGACACAACTCCGTTCCCCCTGGCCATGGTTTCCATATCGCTGTAATCCCCGGGATCGAGCATCTTCCTGAACAGCGACATCACCTGGCCGGTATCGGGATGTTTAAACGCATACATCCTGTACATCTCCGAAAAGATCCTGTCCATGGATTCGGCGCTGTTCCTGGATTCCATGATCTTCAGTATAACGGGCATTTTTGTATAATATGAAATGAGTTTCGTGTGAGGAGGCACCTCATCGTCACCGGGGGCCACAAAGACATCCCCTGTCTTGTCCCATTGGGACACTGCGGTAATATATTTGATGTCAAAGGGGGTATATGTTATTCCCAGGACGTTTCTCGGCCTATCGCGTTCTGCGAGACGGATCTCATAATATGATGTAAAACCTTCATCAAGCCATCCCCCCCGAGTCTCATCAAACCCTATGACACAACAAAACCCCTGATGCACCATCTCGTGATCCAGAACGGTATTAAGATTCCCTTTTCCCGTGCTGATATTAATAAGCATGGGATATTCCATGCCCTCTCCCTGTATCCCTATGGCGTCGAGGTCCGCGATTGTAAAGAGAGGATATGGGTAGTCCCCCACCCTTTCCTCCATATAGGCAAGATTACCCGAAGCGCGTTCCAATATCCGTTCCACAGCTTCAGGCTGAAGGTCTCTGTATGTACAGAGGCGCAGCAGGGTATCCCCTGCCTGTTTCTCATGAAACCTGAACGCTTCCGATATGCCCAGCACAGCGTCTGAAATGCGTGTGCCGGAAAAGACACCGTCACCCTGGCCGGCAAGGTTGGAGACGATCTTATACCCTGGAGGCACTTCGACTTTCAGCTTGTATGAAGAAAACTCCGCATTGAATTCCCTGTAATAGTCAAAAGGATCACATTTCCATGAGCCGTCCCTGTTGAGGACTCCTGCTTTTGGGAACCATTGCGAAAACCAGTAAATATTATCCGCGGCGCTGTAACCGTATCTGAATAACCTTGTATCCGGGATATTCAATGCAAATTCCACATGGATCCTGTATATCGCGCCTTTACGGAACATGTGTCTTACAGCGTATACCGTGGGATCCTGATCTTCTCCTCCCTGGACTTCTCTCTCATTTATTTTCACCGAGTTGACTGTAACAGCTGAACGGGCGCTCTCATCTATTCTTCCCGAAACACTCCGGGGCACATTCATCATGAAAAGAGACTGTTCTTCGAAACAGTTCCAGTAGAGGTGCATCATAAAGCGGTCTGTATCCGCTTCCGGGACAAAGACTATTTCTTCAGTCCCCGTTGCGGCAAGGCCCGCAGGATCCACAGAAAGGGAGATATCATAAGACCTGATACTCTCCCCCTGTAAAAAACTGACTGCTGTGAGACTAATCGAAACGGTAATTAGGAGCTTCTTTAGTAATTGAAACATCATGGGGATGACTCTCTTTCAGTCCGGCTCCCGAGATCTTCACAAAAGAGGCCCGTTTATGAAGTTCATCAATATTTGAAGCGCCGGCGTATCCCATACCGGACCGCAGCCCTCCAAGAAGTTGATAGATGACATCTTTCAGTCTGCCTTTATAAGGCACCCTTCCTTCGATCCCTTCGGGGACAAGTTTTGATTCTTCCTGAATATCGCCCTGGAAATATCTGTCCTTGCTGCCTTTTTTCATGGCAGCCAGGGATCCCATTCCACGATAACTTTTATAGCTTCTGCCCTGATATATGACAAGCTCTCCCGGGGATTCCTCAGTGCCTGCAAGGAGGTTTCCCAGCATGACTGAATCAGCCCCCACTCCCAGGGCTTTTACAATATCCCCTGAAAAACGTATGCCGCCGTCTGCTATAACGGGCACATCCGCTGTCCCCGCCACGGCAAGCACGTTTTCAATAGCGGTCACCTGGGGCACACCCACTCCGGCAACCACTCTTGTGGTACAGATGGATCCCGGTCCGATACCGATCTTAAGACCGTCAGCCCCTGCATCAATAAGGGATTTGGCAGCATCAGCCGTGGCAATATTTCCTGCGATCACATCCACATTCACATGTTTCTTGAGTTCTTTGACTGTCCTGATCACATTGCGGGAATGGCCGTGGGCTGTATCCACGATGATCACATCCACCCCTGCATCAATGAGTAGAGGCGCTCTTTTAAACGCGTCATCCATGACACCAACGGCAGCTCCCACCCGGAGTCGTCCCTGATCATCCTTGCATGCCAGGGGATGATCGATATTTTTCTGTATATCTTTTACTGTAATAAGACCTTTAAGGTTGAAACCCTTATCCACTATGAGCACTTTTTCGATCCTGTGCTCATGAAGTTTTTTCTTGGCTTCCTCCATGGTCGTGCCTTCAGGCACAGTGATGAGCCTCTCATCGGGGGTCATGACCGTGGAGATCTCAGCATCCATATCCTGGGCGAACCTCAGATCACGGCTTGTGACAATACCCTTGAGTTTGGGGCCCACGGTGATGGGTATGCCGGAGATATGGTACTTTCTCATGTATTCCACCGCTCTGCTGATCTTGTCATGGGATTCCAGAGTAATGGGTTTTGTGATCATGCCGCTTTCAAACCGTTTAACTCGGTCTACTTCAAGCGCCTGCTCTTCGGGAGTCATGT
>CAZGIO010000022.1:3595-15106 GCA_964525975.1 uncultured bacterium | reverse complement strand
TCCCCAGTCAAAACCCAGCCACTTGACGATATCCGTGATGGAATCGATATATTCCTGTTCTTCTTTTTCCGGATTTGTATCATCAAACCTGAGGTGGCATCTTCCTTCATATTGCTGAGCCAGTCCGAAATTTAGGCATATGGATTTTGCATGGCCGATATGCAGGTACCCGTTTGGTTCCGGCGGGAAACGTGTGATTACGCCGGAGACTTTCCCGGAATCAAGGTCATTGTCGATCTCGTTTTCGATGAAATTCCTGGATTCTTTTTTAAAACCGTCCATAATTCCTCCTCTCAGACTGTTAAAAAAGATTATTATACCAAAAAATAGTGTTTTGTTAATAAAAATTTACTTAAAAAGAGATCGCGCCGCTTTGAAGCAGTACAGTACGTGAAAGGCCCTGATCATAAAAGCGGAGATATGTCTCATACACAGCGGAACCGGCAGCGGCGGTATCCCCGATAAAATAAACAGGTACAGCCTCTTCAAACTTGCCTTTTTTCAATCCCAGAAAATGTTCTTTTTCTTCTCCGTTTCTGAAATACGATACAGATACTGATCCATGGTGTGTAATACCGGAAACAGAAAGCATGATATATCCAGACCCGTCGTCATTGCTGACGGCATACCAGTAGGCCATGTATTCAGGCGGTTCTGTGTCTGTTATTATGTCACATGACGTGAGCGTCAACGTAATGCAGACCAATATGATCGCTGCTGAGATATTTTTCATGACATCCTCCGATGTCACTGTATAAAGAAAGCGGTCTTTTGTCAACAATTTATAGGACGCCTTCGCCATAACGCCCTTTTGTATATGGGGACAAAGCTTTGATCTTCCTGCGGATATCGTCGGAAGGCAGTCCCTCTTCAAGCTTGCTGCAAAGTGAGATATAAAGTTCCAGGCGCTCCCTGTATTCTTCAGGGCTGTCCATTGAGCCATCAATATAGATACCCTCGATACGGTTCCATACCATGGGTATATAATCAACAGCCAGGAGACGCTGCCCGTTATAGAGTATCCCCGCCCCATGACTTACAATTGCGGAAAACCTGTTTCCAAGGGCATCACTGTATTCTCCCTGTTCCATGGGATAATATGTATGCATGAGAGGCAGCGGCCCGTCGGCAAAAAGTATGCCCCTGTCCCTATGTCCGTTTTTCAGGATTTCATTCATGCTGCTTTCAAGAGAGAAGAAAAATCTGCTGTACCTGGATGCCGCGGCAGTATTAAAGATATTCATGGTAACCCAGGGTACCGGTTCCGCTCCTCCTTCGCGTATATAACCTTCCTGTTCAAGGCTTCCTGCGATGACTGCGTCACATTTTACTGGAAAGGGAGGATGGGATCCATAATGGGGAAAAAAGAGTCCGGTATCCAGTTTGTTTTCCGTTGTCCCCAGAACCACCATGTCCACAGAAGTATCATTGGGCACAAAACCGCCCGGGGGAGGTGTCACATACAGCCGGGAGGAGACATGTTTTCTTCTTATGGGATAACGCAGATTTATCCTGGCCGCGGAGATATCAACAGACTGTCTCTTCACTTCCGGTATCAGAACCATATCCGCAAGATCAGCATCCCTGTTCTTGAATATCCTCATCCCTTTTTTCAGGTCCGATCCCGATAGATGCCCCTTATCACCTGTGGAAAGAGATTCCCCTGCTGTCACTCCTCTTTCAGCGCCTTCCACAAAAAGGCCGTCACCTTTTAAGATACCGGTCTCCGCTGTAAAAGCAAACAGCCTGTCTTTCTCCTCTTCCAGGGTCCCCGCAAATACACCTCTGCTGTTAACATACTCGCTGTTTATAATATCGACGCCGGGAAAAACCAGCCCTTCTGTAAACTTCCGGTTAAATGTATACCTGATCTTATCTTCCAGTTCCGACCGGCCTTTTTCCAGCAGGTCAGAGTAATAGCGAGTAACCACCGCGGTGTATTCAGGAGATTTCGCACGCCCTTCTATTTTGAGGTAATTGATACCCGCTTCCTTTATATCCCCGATACGGGCGGAGAGGTTAAGGTCTCTGCAGGAAAACCAGTATGCCGGATCGTCCCCGTTTCTTGAATAGAGCCGTCTGCAAGGCTGGCCGCATAATCCGCGGTTTCCCGAGCGCCCGCCTATCATGGAACTGAACAGACAGTGCCCTGAGAACGAATAACACAATGCCCCGTGGATAAACATCTCAAAATGGTGTCCGGGAAACTTACGTCTCAACTCTCTGATCTCTTTGAACGGAGTCTCCCTGGGAAAGATGATTCCCTTAACGCCTCTGCTGACAGCTTCCTTTATGCCGTAATATCCCCCTGCTGCGCTTTGAGTGGAGGCATGGATCACCGTCCCGGGAAAACGTTTAAGCGTCTCCTGTATCAGCCCGTCATCCTGCATAATAAATATGTCAGCCCCGGCCTGGATAAGAGCATCCACGCCACGGAGAGCCTTAGGCATCTCATCGTCGCGTATGAGGATATTCATGGCGCAGTGCACTTCGCCATTCATACCATGGACAGTTTTGATCAATCCGGCGAGATCGTTTAAGCTTGATATGGAATCATCCCCGCTGATCATCCGCCGCGCATTAAACCCCGGAACACCGGCATACACCGCGTGTGCTCCATTTGCCAACGCAGTCACAGCCTGGGTATACGTTCCCCCTGGAGCGAGGACCTTAGCTGCCATGGCTTTTCTCCGTCACAGCCCTGAAGATCGCAGAATCCTCCAGATCAAATGAATCTCCCCTGTCGCAAAACTTGATCCTGTCTCCATATCGTTTGATGATCCCCAGTTCTTCAAAGATCTTCATGGCCGTTCCCGGTGAATCCATATGTCCTTTAAGTCTCACCAGTGAAGAATGGTAGGATACAATATTGTTTCTTTTCAGATATCCGTAAGCGGCTGCAAGGGTTTTCCGCGAGACATCTCCATGTGATTCCATAAGATCCGTGAGACTTATCTCTTCATATTCTCTGTTATTAAACTGTTTTTTATCAATATATCCCAGCACATCCATCTCAGGTGAAAGCAGAGACGAGTAATGCGCTTTCCCGAAACCTATCACACGTATGGCTTCTTTCCTGCCTTTCATGTCAAAGGATATATGTTTATCTTTGAATATCCTGGGACTGGTGCCGATCTTCATGCCGCGAAACTTCAGCAGCGGCTGCGGATTGCCGCAGCCGAAGGGCTCCATGACTTTCAGACCGCTGAAAAAATCCGGGGCGATCTCGTCTGGTTCCATCTCAGCATCGTAATTTTTCCAGGGAAGGAATATCTCGTTTCCCTCTTCGGCAAGGCTCCTGTTAAGTTCCCTGGAAAGCAGGGGTATATTCTCTGTTTTCAAGGTGCATCCCGCAGCCTGTGAATGGCCGCCGAGTCTCTCGAACATACGTTCGCATGACCTGAGAAGCCCAAGCAGATCCAGACCGTGGATGCTCCTGCCCGACCCCTTGGATAATCCCTCTTCACTCCCTGAAAGGAGAAGAACGGGCCTGTGGTATTCTTCTGTAAGCCTTGAAGCGGCGATACCCAGGACTCCATGATGCCATTTATCGTCATGGAGCACAATTATATTTGATTCATCCCACGGAAGGCCATGGGCTTTTTCCATTGCTTCCCTCTCCACCTCATATGCGATAAGGCGCCTTTTTTTATTTGTCTCTTCCATCTTCTCAAGGAACTCATGGATCTTACTCTCATCATGAGACAGAAAAAGATTTACCAGTTCCTTCGAATCCTTTAGGCGACCCATGTTGATTATCCTCGGAGCGATCTTGAAACTCACAGCAGAAGCTTTTACTTTTTGCGTATCAAGACTCAGATGTTCAAGAAACAGCTGAAGTCCTTTATTTTCAACATGTGACAAGCCGTATTTTACAAGAATCCTGTTTTCCCCCAGCAGAGGCACAATATCCGCTATGGTTCCCAAAGCGGCGAGGTCCGCATACTTTCTGCTGAGCCCTCTGTCAAGAGCGGAAGCCAGCTTAAAAGCAACACCCACACCTGCAAGGTCTCTGAACGGATAATCCCCGATCTTGGGGTTGATCACCGCGTCGGCTTCAGGGAGTTCGGTTCCGGGCACGTGATGGTCTGTTATAATCACTTTCATCCCCATCTCAACAGCGTATTTCACACTGTTGACTGCGGATATCCCGCAATCCACAGTGATCATCAGTGCTGCGCCCCTGGCGGCTATGGCTTTTACAGACTCCTCGTTGAGGCCGTAGCCGTCATCTATCCTGTTGGGTATGAACCAGTCAACATCTCCTCCCAGTTCTCTTATAAGCCCCACCAGCAGCGCTGTTGAAGTGATCCCGTCCACATCGTAATCGCCATAAATCAGAATAGGCTGATTATTTTTCACCATATCATTTATGATGTCCACTGCTTTTTCCATCTCTTTGAGCAGATAAGGGTCATAAAGCTGTTCCATTCTGGGGTCCAGATAGTGGCGTACATCTGTCTCAGTGCAGGACTGACCCAACCTCAGTGCAATACATCTGGATATAACAGGATGAAGCTCCGCCGCCTCTTTCACAAGTCCGCAGCTGTTTTTTTCCGGGTCGAGTGACCTCCAGAGATATCTCACAACCAGAAACCCTTTAGCATTATGATTAATATGATAAGGCCGGCTGTATATTTTGTCTGGACGGAGACGACCCGTCCCAGCAATGCTCCCAACCCGGCCTTAGCGCTGTCCGCCGTGGTCTTTTTTGCAAGAAGCGCTTCAGCGGCGAATGTAAAGATAAAGCCCCCGATAAAGACTCCTGCGAGGGTGCCTATGAGGGGCAGGACCATGCTTCCGGCGATCCCTCCCACGATTCCCCCTGCGAAGGATGCCGCCATTCCGGCTTTGCCGGCGCCGAATTTTTTAGCTCCCAATATACCCATAAAAGATTCCACGATCTCACCGGCAACAGCCAGCACAAGGCAAACCACAATAAGCCAGAAAGATACACTCTCCTCAGGATAGATCAGTCTGTGTATAAGAAGAAGGGCTGTGCCCATGAAATTTCCGGGGATACCCGCGGGCATAAGAAGTATGCCCACAAGCGTGAGGATGAAAAAGAATACTTCAATCGCTATCTGCACCATAATAAAAAAAAGCGGGCGGTCTGCCGCCCGCTTTACAATTACTTTCTTTCGCCTACTTTTATATGCGCCTCAATGAGAGCAGGTGTGGCGATGAATATTGATGAATATGTACCAATGATAACGCCGAACATCAACGCGAACGAGAAACTTCTCAGCACTTCGCCGCCAAAGAGGAAGAGTATCACAACAACAAACAGTGTTGTAAGTGATGTGATAACAGTCCTTGAAAGAGACTGGTTGATGGCATTGTTTACCACCTTCTCGTAATGCTCGTTATTTCGGGGCCTTTCGATATTCATATTCTCTCTTATACGGTCAAATACCACGATGGTATCATTAAGTGAATAACCTATGATGGTCAGTATCGCGGCAAGAGCGGCTATTGAGAACTCAAAGCCGAAGATGGCAAACGCTCCCAGGGTCAGCAGCACATCATGTATAAGAGCCAAAATGGCTCCTATGGAATACTTGAACTCAAACCTCCATGAGACGTAGACCAGGATACCTATGAGAGACCAGAGCACAGCCCAGAAAGCCTGACGCTTCAAGTCACTTCCGATGGAAGGTCCCACCAGTTCGTCGCGCTGATATTCCACTTCAGAACCATAGATCCTCTCAAAGGATTCTTTCAGCTCATTCACACGCTTCTCATCGGCGATCTTGATGAGTATCTCATTCTTGCTTCCGTAATTCTGGATGATGCTCTTACCGAAGCCGATATCCTTCAGATCGTTTCTGATCTGGTCAATATCGGGCTGCTCATTGAACTTATACTGGACAATGGCGCCTCCGGAAAAATCAATCCCCAGGTTAAGCCCTTTGGTAAAAAACACCAAAGCACCTATGATGAGAAGAATACCGGAAAAGATAAACGCGCCGCGTCTCATCTTTTTCGAAACAAAATTCAGATTTGTATTTTTAATCAGTTGCATCGCTATCACCAGCCTTAAATGCTTAATTTGTTAACATTTCGCTTCGAGAGTATAGTCTGGAAGATCACCTTCGACACAAACAAAGCAGTGAACATACTTGCAAGTATACCTATCATCAGTGTCACAGCAAAACCCTTGATGGGACCTGTACCAAAATTATAAAGTACAACTGCTGTGATAATTGTGGTTATATTTGCATCAAGAATAGTGATAAAGGCTTTTGCAAAACCGTTTTCAACAGCTTTGCCCACACTTTTACTGTTCCTGAGCTCTTCCCTTATCCTCTCAAATATGAGAACATTGGCATCCACTGACATACCTATGGTAAGTATAATACCCGCTATTCCGGGAAGGGTCAGTGTCGCTCCGAAAAGCACCAGGACACCCATGATGATATCCAGGTTGAATATCAGAGCAATATCAGCCACAAGCCCAGAACCCTTGTAATATATCAGCATGAAGATAATTACAATGATAAAACCGACCAGGATGGACTTAACGCCGCTCCTGACAGAATCTTTACCCAGGGAAGCTCCAACGGTGCGTTTTTCCGCAATATCGAGTTTCACAGGCAACGCGCCTGTCTTCAGCACAAGAGCCAGGTCGCGAGCGGTCTGAGCTGTAAACCCGCCTTCGATAATCCCTTCGCCCGAAGGAATGGAACTATTTATCCTCGGAGCTGAAACCACCACGTCATCAAGGACGATGGCCAGTCGGCTGCCCACGTTTTCTTCTGTTATCCTTGCGAACAACCGGGCACCTTCGCCGTTAAGCTTGAAGGATACCACATAGGAAGCTTCCTTTGTGCTCACCATGGCATCTGTGAGCAGCGACCCGGGCACGACCTTGTCTGTATGGAGAATAAAGGGTATCCTGCGTCCTGATTCCTTATCATACTGGTAGCGCAGCTGCAACCCTTTAGGCAGAGGCTTTTCCTTTATCTGTTCACCATCCTCATTGATGTACTCGGAAGGATTGATATTGGCAACAAGCTTGAACTCAAGATAAGCTGTCTTACCCACGACATCCGCCACTCTTTCGGGGTCACTTACTCCGGCAAGCTCCAATATAATCCGTTTAGGCCCCTGTCTGCGAAGCACAGGTTCTGTCACACCGAATTTGTCTATTCTGTTTCTGAGAATTTCCATTGCCCTGTCCATGGCGTCATTGATATCTGAATCTGAGAGCTTCTTATTCATATCCGCATACTTCTGCGCCAGATCTTCAGTATCAGCCACAAAGACAACGTGCGTCCCGCCCTGGAGATCTAGTCCGCGATTCACCGTTCCAGGAAGGAACTTAAGGATCTTCTCGTTCTTGATCAACCCGGTTGAAGGCAATATTGTCAGACGCATGACAATGAACGCAAGTATAATGACTACCCATTTCCATCGTTCGACTCTTCTCATTATTGACACTCCTTTTCTTCGGATTTATATCCATTTAAAACATAATCGAAAAAAACCCGTTATAATCGACGCTGTTTTTGAATTATAATACATTTTTTTGAGTTTATTTCAAGTAAAAACTCTCTAACTGATCACTTAGTTGTAAAAAAACCATGTGGCTGAAAAAGTTATTCTGGTCTCTTCATCGCTCAGCTCCGGCATATCTATGATCTTCTGGGCAAAGATGTTTTCAATATTGCAATTAACCGATGTATTCACGAGCCTGAGACCCAGAAAAAGGTCAATGGAATCATATCCGTCGAAGGATCCCGCTGGTGTATAGATATTACTGCGTATCATGCCGGTGAAGTTCAGATCCCCCTGAAAAAACGATCCTTCATAGACAAGATAGGTCCTGATATGCCCTCTGTGGTTCTCATTGAAAAGAAGGTCAGCCTCATTGACAAGCATGATATTGTCAGCCATCCGTACCGGCAGCTCATATTTTATTCCAGGGACAAACATATTGCCGTAACTGCTGAGAGGACTGCTGTACTCGTCCACGTATCTCAAAAAAAGAGCGCCTGCGCCCTTTCGACTTAAGCCGGTCTCATAATATTTATGCTCATACGGCCCGGTATGATCGAAATCCACGGCTCTGGTCACATACCAGTCTCCCCAAACAGCTTCAACCCGCATGTCAAACTCGCCCTCTCTGTAAAAAGGGATGAACTTCACGGCTTTGCCTTGAGAACCGAATGAGAAATCGGCGTAAATCTCATGTGTGTCTGTCTCATCCACCGTCCTGAACCCGTAACCTGTGGAACCATACTTAAGGTATCCCGAATAGAGCGTAAACTCCCCTCCCCACGGATTTTCAATGAATTCCCGCTTCAGCACAGCCTGCACAGAATCACCGTGGAACTGGTAACGAAACAAGCCGTAGACATACTCATCTTCAGTGCCGTCTGATATCAGGTCGCTGTCACAGAAAAAAGCCGTTGCGGAATGTCTGCCGTACTCCGCGCTGAAGAAAAACTGCCTGCCTTCCCAGAAAGTTTCCTCCCTGCCCAGGTGTGTGAAAAAATCCACATACGTGGTGAAGTTTTTCTTGTTGAGGAAAAAGAAATAATTACTGTACTCCTCCCTGTTGGCATATCCTATCGTGCTGTTATCAAGGAGATGTGAACTGGAAGGCAGATAAAAATGAACACCGTCAAATTTATATATAGTGTTATAGCTGTCAATATTAAACATGAGGGGAGGAGAAGCAAATCCCAGGAGTTCCATGGGGATATCTTCAATGTAATAGGCATCCAGTCCCCTGGATTCGATACCGATCCTGTAACCTTCCCCCATGGCGGCATCCGCAGACGCGCCATCAATCAAAATGAAGAGAAATAAAATCAGACACAAGATCGGATGACATCTCATATTTATATCTGCCTTTGTGATAATCGCTACCTCCGGTGGGTATAATACGATATTTTTCACCCAGCTTCAAGTAATGTCTTACCATGACGGGATCATGGAAAGGATAATATGTCTCTATGCCGTCCAGCCCCTCCTTCACAAGAGATGCGATTATCTCATCCTTGTTCGTCCTTGCAGGATGGGCGTATGAGACAAAAGCCCCCGCTTCCTTCAGCAGCTTCAATCCGTCAAGTGTATCCAGCAGTTCCACGGGTTCATACAGAGGACATCCTTCGCCGAGATATCTTATAAATGCATCGCGTATACCGGAAACAGCATTCTGGCGGCATAGCAGTCTGGCCATATGGTACCGCCCGGGCACTTCCGCATTTATGTATTCATCCGGGATATCCCTTGAGACCAGCCCCATTGAACTCGCTTTTTCCACCATTCGAAAAAAACGCTCTTTACGTACTTCAGCGATCCTGGAAAGGATGCCTCCAAGTACCGGACTTTCAATGTCAAAGCCGTAACCGAGAAGATGTATCTCAGATTCGCCCCTGTAGGTGCTCAACTCTATACCTGAGACAAATCTCACTCTCCCTGAAGACTGCAGATATGTGACCCTGTCATGGTCTGTAAAAGCCGCATATTTGACTCCCCGCCCTTCAAGTTCTTTTTCCAGCTCAACAGGTGTGAGGCTTCCGTCGGAACAGAGAGTATGAAGATGAAAATCCGCATTAGTCATTATTCTTTATCGTGCGGAAGTTATGAGACCAAGATCGACCAGCGTGGAGTTGATGATCTCCTGTGTTATGACTTTTTTCCGTTCAATATAACCTTCCAGCAGCGCGTTGTCCGCTATGGTGTTCACAAGTCTTGGAATCCCCCCTGAATACCTGAATATAGCCATCAGGGCGTCCTGGTCAAACATCATCCTAGGAGCGCCGGCTACCGCCAGCCGATGCCTGATGTACTGGATCGTGGTTGCATCGTCCATGGGCCTCAATTCTATGGATATGGCCACACGCTGGGTAAGAGGCAGATCCAGTTTCAGGTTTTCCCTCAATTCCGGAAGTCCGAAAAAGATGAAATTTATCAGTTTTCCTGTCTTGTTTTCAAAATTCAGAAGTCCGCGTATCTCTTCAAAGAACTCCTTGTTCTTGATCATATTGGCTTCATCGATCATGACTACGGGGATCTTCCCCTTTGAAGCAAGTCGTGAGAGACGCTGATAAAGCTCATTTAATATAGTCATCTTCTCTTTTCCCTCGGGATCTCCCCCAAACTGACGGAGCAGTTTCTGGAGAAACCACAGAGGGTCGACTTTATCATGCACCATGACGATGAGCGATGTCTCAAAAAACTCATTGTTGAGGAGATCCAATATTTTGCGGCTGAGCATGGTCTTTCCCATTCCGATGCCGGCGGTCACAAGACAGATACCCATTTTCCTTTTAAGAGCGTGAATAAGCTTAAGCATGGCTTTTTCGTTGCGGGGATAGCTGAAAAAATAACGCTCATCGGGTATATTGAAAAAAGGAGCTTCTTTCAGACTGTAAAATGCTTCATAACTCATATATGCCTTTCATGCTTAAAAATAGGATATCTTCTCATCGTCTTCGTTGTTTTCATCTTCGGGGGAATCACCGCTGATCTCATCGGTAATCTCATCCAGGATCCTGCCCGCAGGGCTTTTCCCCTGTTCGCTGCGTACATCTTCCAGTTCTTTCCGCAGCGAGGCTATCTCGTTTTCCATGTCCTGTTCACTCTGCTCAACACGCCCTGCCAGTTCCGCCGTCGAACCAAAGACATCAGCGCCGTTCTTTTTTACAATATCACCGATAACCGCAAGTGATTCCCTGATATCAGCATCGGCGAATGTCTGGCTGATCTCTTTCAGTTCTGAAGCCAGTATCCTGATCTCTTCCAGTTTGATGCCGCTCATATCCTCAAGCAGGTCTTCCACTTTTCCGTTCAGTCTTGAGACCGTATCAAACAGTCCCTCTATGCGGTCCAGCCTTTCACCGATCTCATCCATCTGTTCAGACAGAGGATGCATATCTTCCGGGGCGGCGACGTCACTGTCTTCCAGCACGGCGATCTTCCGGGAATTAGCTTCGATCAGAGCCTTGTTTTCTTCCAGCAGTTCTTCCAGACGAGAAAGCGTCCCGCTGTCAGGCGCCGGCTGCGCCGTTTTTTCTGTCTCGATCTGAGGTTCCGGCTCTACGGTAACCGCCGGTTCTTCAAGATCGATCTCAAAATCGCCGTCATCTTCCGCAGCTGCCTCCACAGGCGTCGAGCTTTCAACGGTTTCCTCTTCCTCTTCTTCTTCCACGTCAAGTTCTATTTCAAATTCCACTTCATCTTCTTCTTCAGGGGGAGTTTCCGCTTTTTCCCCGACGGGCACGGCCTCCTCTTCCTGGAAGACAGCTTTCTCAGGTTCGATCTCGATCCTGTCAAGGTTTATGTCGGTGACTTCCTCAGCCACTTCGATCTTACCTGCTATATCCCCTGTCTTGATATGTTCATCCAAAAACTTCTTCATCTCATTATAAAGTTCATCTTTTTCGAAAACCTTGTGACTATGGATCTTTTCATAATACTCAAGACACTGCGACAATTTTTCCTGTTTATAGTATGCCACTGCAATATTATAGTTTATGCCGTCCATCTGGTCGGGTT
>CAZGIO010000022.1:0-3582 GCA_964525975.1 uncultured bacterium | reverse complement strand
ACAAGCTCTCTGAACTCGTCTACGGCTTTCTGAAAATCCCCTCGTTCGGAATAACACTGAGCCATAAGGTTGATGCTTTTAAACCTGTAATCAGGGACAAGGGCCAGTTTCCTGAACTCTCCTATGGCGCTGTCATAAAGCCCCATCTCCTTGAATGCAATACCCATGTCATAATGAGCCTGAGGATCACCTTCCAGCTGCGACTCCAGTCCCTTTTTGAAAGAATTAACTATCTCATCCACTGTGGGTATGAACTCTTCACCCTCAATATCCTGAATATCGGATACCAGCGACTGTTTTTCCTTGCCGTCATCACTATATTTATTAAACAGGTCTTCAAGGGCATCTTCCAGCTTTTCACTGCTTTTTACGGCAGCATGCTTTTGAGTCTCTTCGGCGCCTACTTCTATGGTAAAATCAATATCATCGTCATCATCTGCAAAAAAGCCTTTGCCGTCGTCAGTTTCTTCCTGCCCCTGGGCCAGATCCACTGATTCCAGCTTGTCTTTCATACCATCGGCGACAGAGGTCTTGACATCGCTGATCGTAAGATCCACATCGGTCCCGCCATTGTCGTAAAAATCGTTATCTACCTGGGGAGCTTCCGCAAGGACCTCACCCTCATCCTCCTTCTGCAGTCCCCCTTCTATCTCGAAACCTTCCTCTTCGGCGGCACTTTCCGGTTCAGGTTCCGGCCTGGAGACTTCAGGCCTGTTAAGGGCTGTACGCGCATCCACATTCTCTGGATCAAGCTGCAGCACTTCCGCATATATGACATTGGCCCGTTCAGGGTCTTCGTTCTTCAGATACGCCGCTGTCTTAAGATACTCAGCAACCAGTTCCACTGTGTTATCCTGGAGTTTATAAAGCTTTATAAGCTCAAGCCTCACGCCAACATCCTGATCATTCTTCTCCAGGACGCGCCTGCATAGCTCAGCGGCCTTATCCAGGTCATTATTGTCTTTATATATCCCGGACATATCCATGGCGGAGTTCTTTGCAAATTCGTCCTCTTTGCTCTCGTAAAGAAAATCAATATAGTTGACAAGCATATTATAATAGACTTTATTGCTGAGCAGGTTGTTTTTCTTTGAATATCCTGTGACACGCTTGAATATTGAAGAAAGATTCTCATAGTCGCCGCTGTTTCTGTAGTGATCAAACACCCTCTGATAGGTCTCAAACATCTTTTCAATATTCTTGACGGAAGTGTATAGGCCCGCCAGATGGACCTGCAGTTCCATGTTTTCGGGAACGACTTTGCATATTTTTTCATAAGCCGGGATGGCTTTCTCTATCTCATTGTTTTTCAGATAATGGTCGCCATACTGTTTGAAATAAAACTGGGCTTCCGATATCATGTTGTTGCTCACATACAGTTCACCTAATTTGAACTTCACTTCCACATCAGAAGGATTCAGCCTCAGCATCTTCCTGTAGATCGCTATGGCGTTGGGATAAAACCCGTCTTTGACATATTTTGCGGCCACATCGGAGAAAACATCAAGGGCATCCTTGATCTTTTTCATCTTGACATATGTATCACCCAGCGAATTGAGTATTTTGGGATCTTTTTTATGCTGAAGGAGGAGTTTTTGATATTCCTTTACCGCACGTTCGTACTGCCCCTTCTGAATAAACTTAGAAACCTGCAGCAGTTTCTTCTCAAGATTTTGAGACATATACCACCTACATGTTCCACATATCCGAAACGCTTGAAGAGTCGATTCCCTGTATCTTCAGTTTGAAATCATCGGGGTTGCTGCACCGCTTCAGGGCTTCTTCCAGTGTTATGAGACCGCTTTTATAAAGCTTCATGATGGATTGGTCAAAGGTCTGCATCCCGTATTGTTCTCCTTTTTCTATGGCTTCGTTAACAAGAAATGTCTGTGTCTGGTCAACGATCAGTTCAGATATATAGGGCGTATTAACAAGAATCTCCACTGCGGGTACTCTGCCGAAACCCGTTGCTTTGGGTATCAGCCTCAAGGATACTATGGCCTGAAGTGTCGATGCAAGCTGTATCCTTATCTGATCGTGCTGATGGGGGGGATAGTGTGATATGATCCTGTTGATGGTCTGAACCGCATTGGTAGTATGAAGTGTACTCATAACAAGATGTCCCGTATCAGCCGCCGTTATCGCAGTCTGGATAGTCTCAAGGTCCCGCATCTCACCGATCATGATCACATCCGGGTCCTGTCTGAGGACCCTTCTCAAAGCCTGAGAGAAGCTTTCTGTGTCCGAGCCGATCTCACGCTGGTTGATGATGCTTTTTTTATCTGAAAAGAGATATTCGATGGGATCCTCTACTGTGATAATATGCTTCCTTTCCATGGAGTTGATATAATCTATCATACCGGCGAGTGTTGTTGATTTTCCTGATCCTGTGGTCCCGGTCACCAGGATCATACCTCTGGAAAGCAGAGCCACATCCTTAAGTTTTTCCGGGAGATTCAGGTCGTCAACAGAGAGTATTTGCGTTGAAATACGTCTGAGAGCTATAGCCACAGCCCCTCTGGCAATGAAACAGTTTATTCTAAACCGTCCCATCCCTCTGATACCCACGGAAAAATCCAGCTCATGGTCTTCTTCAAACTTTGTGAACTGTACATCATTCATGAACTGCTTCGCCACAGCCAGAGTCTGTTCCGGGGACAGTTTAAAGTCCCCCACAGGCTGCAGCACTCCGTCAAGTCTCATCATGGGAGGGCTCCCCACTTTGAAATGAAGGTCGGAAGCCTCGTTTTCAACCATTTTCTGCAACATCTCAAAAAGTTGCATTATTTAACCCTTTCCAGATACTCCCCGGTCCTTGTATCTATTTTGACCACTTCGTTCTGATTCACAAACAGAGGCACCTGTATCACATGCCCCGTCGTAAGCACCGCTGTCTTCGTGGCGCCGGAGACAGTATCCCCTTTAATAGCCGGCTCAGTCTCCACGATCTCAAGCTCTACAAAATTTGGCAGTTTCATCCCCACAGGCTTTTCCCCATACATGAGAATCCCCACTGTCATGTCCTCTTTAAGGAATTTCCTCTCTTCCTCGATAGAATCTCCAGGAAGGCCAAACTGCTCATATGTCTCAAGGTTCATAAAGAAAAAATTATGTTCATCGCTGTAGAGATACTGGCAGTCTTTCATTTCCAGACGCACCTCATTGAGCTTATCTGAAGATTTATATGTCTCAGTGAGGACTTTCCCCGTCTCCACTTCTTTTAGTTTAGCGCGACAGAAAGCTGTCCCCTTTCCGGGTTTCACATGTTCCGCTTTGACAACCCAGTAGAGTTTATTATTGATCTCCAGGGCCATGCCGTTTTTAATATCATTGATTCCTATTACACCCATCTTTCCTCCTGTTCTAAGATATTTCCTTTCTCAGCTGATCAGCCAAAAGGTAAAGATGATATCTCGCTTTTTTTATGTCTACCACCTGCGAACATATCATGCTTACAAAGTAATCTTCTGTCACCATTCTTAAAAGAAGCACATATCTGCCTGAAATTGTAATATCTTCATTTATTCCTTCTACACCAATCTGTTTTAATGATTCTCTTTTATGCACAATATATGTAGCTAT
>CAZGIO010000021.1:0-15164 GCA_964525975.1 uncultured bacterium | reverse complement strand
ACATGTACAACAGATTTCGAGTCTGCCGCCTTCGTCCACTCAGCCACCTCTCCTATGAAGTGAAAAAGCCGTGTATATACGGCATTTTTTCACTGTCCGGGTATTCCGTTATATTATAAAAGAAGAACATGAAAAAGTAATAGAGAAAAAGATAAAACGGTATCAGGATGACCACGCGCATACTGTTTGAACCGATGAGTTGTCCGACTGTGGTCAGGACTTCCCCGCTGTTTCCGAAATTAAAACTTATACTGAAAATATATTTTGCGAGTAGTCTGTCCAGTCCACCTGTAATCAGCCATCCCGCCAGGAATACGATGCCCGTAATAATATATTTTCCCACGTGATCCTGCAGTATACTGAATGATTCCCGGACTTTTTTAAGACATTCGCCTTTTTTCTTAATAAGGAGCATAAAGACGTTCCATCGTATTATCACCAGCAGTATCAGTACCAGATACATAAGTATGAACTCTGCTCCATGTATTGCAAAAGCGGTTATGCTTCCCTCTGTAATATAATGTGTTTTAAGATAGATAAAAAAGATCTTGAAAAAATACATAAAAGCAAAATAAAAAATATCAAGCAGTGTCATAAAGAGTGAGGGTTTTATATATTTGAGCAATGTTCCCCTGATACTCAGTTTTCTGTCTCCCATATACCTCACAAAAGTAAACTCAAACACCCTGTCTATAAAAATAAATAAAGCCACTATGCCGTAAGCCGACCAGCGTGACGAGCAGCACTTAAAAAAACCGTGTGTATAAAGACGGGAATCGAGGAGTACAAGAGAAAAAAGGACGGCCATAATAAGCCAGCGCCCTGCAAAACCTTTAGTAAACAGCTGATCTTTAACGGCAAAAAACGCCTGTCTGATACTTTTGATCGTTTCTTTCATAACCTCTCCACATTATTTTTATCCAGTCCCCCTGTCATGTTCCTTGTGTCAAATACAAGTCTTGAATGGTCCGTTATAAATTCAGGATCATAGACAGAATGGTTTGTGACCACGAGGACAAGATCTGCCCGGGACAATTGATCTTCATCCAGCTCAACAGAGACATATTCTGCATCTTTATGTGTAAAACGTTCCACATAAGGATCGTTATAATATATATCAGCACCCTCTTCCCTGAGCCCTTCTATCACTTTTAAAGCGGGAGACTCCCTGAGGTCGGATATATCAGGTTTATAAGCTACTCCCAATATTAATATCCTGGCTCCGTTAAGTGCTTTTTTTTCTCTGTTCAACATCTTCATGACACGTTCCACTGTAAACTCAGGCATATATTTATTGATCTCTGAACTGATCTCTATAAGTCTGGTATGATAATCATATTCCCTGGCTTTCCAGGTGAGATAAAAGGGGTCTATGGGTATACAGTGTCCTCCTATCCCGGGACCGGGATAAAAAGGCATAAAACCATAAGGTTTTGTTGAAGCTGCTTCTATGACCTCCCATATATTTATATCCATCCTGTTGCAGAGGAGAGCCATCTCGTTTACCAGTGCTATATTGATGTTTCTGAAAGTATTCTCCAGGATTTTTTCCATTTCAGCGGCTTTGGGGCTGCTTACCCTGAAAACAGAAGCATCCAGCACCAGGGAATAAAAGAGTTCTGAAAGCTGTCCGCACTTATCTGTTATCCCACCTGTCACTTTTGGTGTGTTGGAAGTGTCGTAATGATTATTTCCCGGATCCACTCTCTCCGGTGAAAAAGCGATAAAGAGATCTTTTCCCGCTGTAAAACCTTTACTTCTGAATATGGGATATACCACGTCTTCTGTGGTCCCCGGATAAGTGGTGCTCTCCAGTATAATAAGAGCGCCCTTTTTCACATGTTCCGCTATATCTCTGCTTGAATTTCTCACATATCTGTCATCGGGCTGCTGATAAGTATCCAGAGGAGTGGGTACAGCTATGCATATGACATCGCATTCACTGATCCTGCTGTATTCCGTGGTTGCTGTGACAAGCCCCTTTTCTACCAGTTCAGCAAGATCCCCGCTATCAACATCCCCTATATAACTTTCACCGATGTTGATAGAATCGGCTCTTGTCTGCTGAATATCGAACCCGATTGTCTTGTATCCTTTTTTTGCCACAGTTACAGCAAGAGGAAGGCCCACATAACCGAGACCTACAACACCCACTACGGCTTTTCGGTCTTTCAGGCGTGCGTTGATCGTCTTAAAATATTCACTCATTCTTCCTCCTCTACACCCTTAAGCATATCCACGATCTTGAACTCCACAGACATAGCTGATATTCCAGTGAGCAGGGAAAGATAAAAACCGTATTTCCCGTCGAGAAAAGCCCCCCTTGAGATGAGTTTATCAAGAAACCTGTGCCAAAACCTGAAAACCGCTCTGGATCTTGCTTTTTTTACTGTGAGACCGGGCTCTTCCTTGATCTTCTGTTTTGCGAGCAGTGTGGAGTATATATTCATTTTTTTTATGTATTCAGCTATATTCGTGTATGAATAATGAAGCATGGGCTCTTTCAGTCTCGCCGTATCTCCGTCTATTATGACTTTTTCGTGTACTTCCCTCTGAAGAGTCATGCGCCCCTTTGATTTTATGAAGAGTCTCAGGCTTCTTCCGGGCCACATATGCTTCATCTCACAGCCGAAGGCAAACGTCCTCCTGGGTATCTCATATCCCTGGCTTAGTCCGTTTTTCATTGTCTCTATGATCTCTTTTTCCAGTCCCTCTGTGACACGTTCATCGGCATCCACCATAAGAACCCATTCAGAAGAGCATTTTTCAATGCCGAACTGCCTCTGCTGAGCGAAACCGGGCCATTTATTGCTGATGACAGTGGCGCCGGTGTTTTTCGCTATCTCCACTGTCCTGTCAGATGAATATGAATCTATAACGAGAACTTCATCACAAAAACGCAGTGTCTCAAGACATTCTTTTATATTTTCTTCTTCGTTATAAGTAAGGACCAGCGCAGAAAGAGACATAATCACCTCGTTAAATGTACAAGCAGTTCACGGTATTTTTTCAGCATAAGTTCCCCTGGAGAAGGTTCTTTTACTTTATCATCGCTCCATTTTTTACAGTTACCTTTTATGGTATCATATTTTTCTTTATCTTTTACTATATTTATCACTGTTTCTGCTATTTTTTCAGGATCAGCAGGGGGAAAAAGCAGTCCGTTCACACCATCTGTTATCACTTCAGGAATACCGCCTATTTCAGACGCGGCCACTGGCACTTCATAAAATATCGATTCCATGACGCCTGGAGCGATACCTTCATTGAGTGTGGGAAAAACAGAGAGATCCATATCAGCGTAAAAATCCCATATATCTCGTCTGAAACCTGTGAATATCACATATTCATCCAGTCCCATCTCATCCACCATCTTTTTAAGGACAGGCAGATAAGGGCCCTCTCCCACAATAAAAAAAAGTATGTTCTTAAATGTCTTTATTATTTCCGGTATGGCTTTAATAAGATATTTATGTCCCTTATTGTCCACTATCCTTGTTATAGTCGAAACACACACAGTGCCCTCAGCCACTTCAAACTCTTTTCTTATACGTCCTTTTTCACCCCAATGTTCAGGATAATTGAAAGTGAGCAGCGGCTGAAATCTATCGGGGTCAAAAGACGGAGCGCTTCCCAGTGAACGTATCATTGTCTCTTTAATGCTTCTGCAGCTGGTAAATGTATGTGCGGGACATCTCACATACATGAAACGGCTGATACCGCTGTCTTTTACGCTGAAATCCACATGCCTTGTATGGACAAGGAGAGGTTTTCTCAATATACGGCTTGCGAGACACCCCATCCAATGGTCATGATGTGAATGAGTATGTATAATATCAGGTTTTTCCTTTATTATGACCCATAATATCCTGAAGAAAGTGAAGATATCCAGATCTCCTAAAAATGGGGCGTAATAAACTTTTCCCGGGAAATACTTACTTACTTTGGCGTTCTTTCTGCATACCAGAGCCAGTTTCTCCCCCTTTGACGCTATATGTTTTGAAATATTCAGATATCTTTTCTGCCCTCCGCCGAATTTATTGAATGAATCAAGATGCAGTATTTTCATATTACCTCTTCCTTACATGCCGTAATATTCACGGCACCATTCCGTAAAAATCTTTAAACCTTTTTCTATGGGCGTATCAGGGGAATATCCCATGGTCTTTTTAGAATGAGAAATATCGGCATAGGTCCTTTTTACATCGCCGGGCTGTTCTTTTTCCCATATGATGCGCGCCTTTATCCCTGTGACCTCCTGCAGAAGAGAGACAAGCTCGTTGAGAGACACTGTCCTGCTTTCTCCCAGGTTGAATATTTCATAGATGCCGCTGCCTTTCTTAATATGACCCATGGATCTCACGGTGCCGTCCACTATGTCGTCTATATATGTGTAGTCTCGCTCCATGGTACCGTCGCCGAAAAGCGTTATGGGACTGTCTTCCATCATAAGTCTTGTAAATTTATGTATGGCAAGGTCAGGTCTCTGGCCCGGGCCGTAGACAGTAAAATACCTGAGAAGAGCTGTATCTATACCAAAAAGAGAATGATATACGTGGGCGAGCACTTCGACGCTTTTTTTTGTGGAAGCGTAAGGTGATATGGGCCGGTCCACATTCATATCCTCTCTGAAAGGCGCTTCGGGGCAATTCCCGTAAACAGACGAAGATGAAGCGATCACCACTTTTGATACATCGTTCTTCGCTGAAGCTTCGAGTATATTAAGAGTCCCTGTAATGTTGACCTGATTATAAAGACGGGGGTCTTCTATGGACGGACGCACTCCCGCCATGGCGGCGAGATGAAAGACTCCATGGGGTCTGAAGTCACTGAAGATGGAATCCATAGCTTCATAATCCCTTATATCGGATATATGCAGCTTATATCCCTTTGCTTTATCCGCCTGTCGGGAAAGTTCTTCCAATGTGTTGGATTTTTCTTTTATTCCCAGTGACCTTCTTACATTGTCCAGTTTATATGAAAGAGGGTAAAAATCACAGAAATTGTCTATATTAAGGACATCGTGCCCTTTATCAATAAGACTTCTGCACAGATGGGATCCTATAAACCCCGCACCTCCGGTAACAATATATCTCATAAAAAGACCTCCATATGGAGGATATGTAAAAAGGAGCCATATGTCAATAAAATTGAAAGGGAAGATACTCTGCGTGAAAACTTATATGATCAAAAAAAGAAAAAACGGAGAGGGTGGGATTCGAACCCACGGTACCGGATGGTACACACGAGTTCCAGTCGTGCCGATTCAACCACTCTCGCACCTCCCCTGGTGAAAACGGAGAGAGTGGGATTCGAACCCACGGAGGCACCCTTTAGCACCTCACACGATTAGCAATCGTGCGCCTTCAGCCGACTCGGCCATCTCTCCTGGAACAAACGGAGGAGGTAGGATTCGAACCCACGGTACCAGATGGTACAACGGTTTTCAAGACCGCCGCTTTCGACCTCTCAGCCACTCCTCCATGCAAGAAAAAGTATCAAACTAAAAGAGTGATGTCAAGCTAAAAATAGGGTAACCACTTTATATTTTACTATATACTGCTATTATTTTATTATAAAAAAGCAGTAGTAGTAGTGTGTGTGAATATGTGTCCAAGTCGCTTAAACAAGCAAAGGAAAATAAAATGGGACAAAAGAAAATGTTTCCGGAGATGTTCATTAAATGTGTGCAGATGTGTGCAGAAAAAGAAGAGGAGCGTCAAAGAAGAAGATGTAAACATAGATTCACACAAATAACACACATTGCAATATTTGCCATTATAAATATATTTGTGAATAATATGTGTCTAATATGTAAAAATATATAGGGGAAAGAAGGCAGTATCTATTTAAATTGAAATATATCAATAAGTTATACTAAATATGAACGTATTCATATTAAAGTTTGATTTGTTTATAAGGTTTACGATATATTATAAATTGTTATTATTTATGAAGATATTGTTAACGTAAAAAATACTTGCGGTTTGAGGCTTAAAGTATATTATACTGAAGTGGGCATGATGTGTTATAAAATAGGATGAAGGAAAGAGATGTCGGATATAAGATCTCACATAATCGATAAACTGTCTTCAAAGATGGAGAGAACAAATCTTGAAAACCTCTTTGAGACAGTGAATGTGGTCAAAGACGGAAACAGCGTCTCTTTTGAATCATATGACGAGATCTTCCTTCACAGGATAAAAGTGCTTTTTCAGGATGAGATCAACTGCATATTGAACGAGGATATAGACGGAGATATAACCGTCGAGTTCAAGACCATCAGCAGGACGGCTCCCGTCCCGCCGCCGCCTTCTTTTGGAGATGACCCGGATTTCAACAATTTCGACCAGGATTTTAATTTCAATAATTTTATCATAGGCCGCTCAAACGAGATGGCTTATTCCGCCGCCATGGCAGTGGCGCAGAGCTATTCTAAATCAATTTACAATCCTCTTTTCATATATGGTGAGTCGGGGCTTGGAAAAACGCATCTTATGCAGGCCATCGGTAACAAAGTGCTCCAGTATGACAAATCGCTGAGATGTTATTACGTCACCGCCGACAAGTTCAGGAACGAACTTATTGACTCAATAAAAAACAGGACAACAGGGGCTTTCAGGGATAAATACAGAAACGTCGACCTGCTCCTTATCGATGATATTCATGTCATTGAGAAATCTGAATCGGTACAGGAAGAGTTTTTTCATACTTTTAACGATCTGTATAAGCTTAAGAACCAGATCGTCATAACCAGCGACAGACCCCCTGCGGAAATAAACATCGAAAAAAGGCTTATTACCCGCTTTGAATGGGGGCTTGTCACAGATATAAAGCAGCCGGAACTTGAGACCAGGGTTGCGATACTCACAAAAAAAGCCGAAGAGATGGGGCTGGACATCCCCAAGGAGCTTATCTTTTACATAGGTGAAAATGTCACCAGCAACGTGAGAAAACTGGAAGGATGTCTACGGCGCATAATCTTTTACAACAAGATCGCAGGAAAAGGAAACCGGCTGAACAAAAGCGATGTCTCCAACCTGCTGCTTGAGTTTTTTGACAACAACCTCAAAGACCTTACAGTCGAATATATAAAAAAACAGGTCGCAGCGTATTTCAATATCACAGTGAAGATGCTGGAAAGCAAACGCAGGAACAAGGAGATCGTCCATCCCAGGTTCATAGCGATGTTCCTGTGCAGAAAGTACACCGATGAGACTCTGCAGAGCATAGGGTCGTCATTTGGAAACAGAGACCACGCCGCTGTGATAAACGGATGCAACAAGGTCGAGATGAGGATGAACGAAGATATTGTATACAGAAATGAGATGGACAAGATCATCACCTTTTTAAATAACGGGGGGTATTGATTATGAAGTTTACTTTGAAAAAAAGTGAGATACTGAAACCGCTTAACAATGTAAGAAATATTATAAATACAAAATCCATGAAACCCATACTTCAGAACATGCTTCTGGACATCTCAGAGGGAGAGATGACCATAGAGGGTTCAGATCTGGAAGTGGGGATAAGATGCAGGCTGGATATTGCTTCTGTGGAGGAATCCGGCAGGATGACATTTCCCGCGGAAAAACTCACAAAGATCGTTTCTGAAGCGCCCAGGGAAGAGATCATGGTCATGGTGGACGGCGATAAAGCCTATATTGCTTCGGGCAATGCCAAATTTGAGCTTTCCATCCTTCCTGCGGATGATTACCCCGAGTTTCCCTCGTTCGACAGTACAGGGAAAGTGACCATTCCCTTCAGCCAGCTCAGGGAGATGATAGAAAAGACCATCATCGGCACAGCTGTGGACAGTGCCAGGTATGTGTTCAGAGGCATTCTCTTTGAATATGAGGACGGTATGTTCAACCTTGTGGCCACAGATTCACATATTTTGGCAAAGGCTTCTGCCCGTCCGTCTGAATGCACCGTGGAAGACTCCATGAAAGTCGTTGTTCCCAGGAAAGTGCTTGAGGAAGTGCTGAAATTTGATCATGACGGGGACGTCGAGATCACGTTCAACAACCAGAACATACGGTTTGATTTTGATGACGTGGTCCTTGTCTCGCGCCTTATAGACGCGAAATATCCCAAATATGACAAGGTCATACCTACGATAAATGACAAGACCGCTCAGATACCCAGAGCGGAGCTTCTGGAGACGTTTAGAAGGGTCTCTGTTTTTATCAACAGGGAATCAGGGCGCACCTCAATGGATTTTTCAGGGGAGAAGCTGAAGGTGACGGCGAGATTGTCCGATGTGGGTACCGCCGAGGACATCATCCCTGTGAAATATGAAAAGGGAGACCTGCGGATAGATTTTAATTATAAATATCTCAAGGATATCCTCAGCACCGTGGTGGAAGACAGCATCTCTTTTTCCATGTATAACAACGAAAGCGCCGTTGTCGTCAGGCCGGAAGGCCGGGAAGATTACCTCTGGGTAGTCATGCCCCTTGTGATGCTTGACTGATTCCGGTAACGGAAGATGCCCGTTGACAGATTAAATATCCACAATTTCAGAAACATATCCCAGGCGTCGCTGGATTTTTCCGGGGGTTTTAATTTTATCATAGGTGAGAACGGTTCCGGCAAGACCAATCTCCTGGAATCACTCTATCTGTTTAATCACGGCAGGAGTTTCAGAAAATCACAATCCGCCCACATGATCGGGTACGGTTATGATTTTTTCCGTATAGCGGCGAAAAGCGGCGGAGAAGAGCATGTTATCTATCATCCTTCACAGGGTAATACCGTATACAGCCGCGATTCGAAAGAGAGAAAGCGGAGCGGTTTTTTTCCGGTGTTCCATCCCCTGGCGGTGAGCAGGGAGATCTTTAATCTTTTTTATTACGGATCAGGGGAGAGGCGCCGTTTTTTTGATGTGGCGCTCTTCATGTTCGACCCTGATTACGGACAGACGTTATCCAGATACAATAAAATACTCAGGGAGAGAAACGCCCTGCTGAAAACGGGAAATCCCGATCCCAGGGAACTGAAAGTCTGGGATGGATATTTCAGTGAGTACTCACGTCAGGTTGAACAGGCGCGGACCAATTTCTGCGGCGGGATAAGCGGCGGTATCTCCAGGGGTTTCGGAGAGATATTCGGCAAAAAAAGGGAAGCCCGCATCAGGTATGTGCCTTCCATGGACGGAAGAGGACCCGAAGAGTTTTACAGGGAGGATATTTTCAGGGGAGTGACCACAAAAGGCCCCCACAGGGACAAGTATGAACTGCTTATGGACGGAAAACCCATGTCTTCCCATGCTTCTCAGGGGCAGATGAAGTCGTTTGTCCTGTCGCTGGTCATGTCCCTGGCAGACGCCCTTGAGGAAAAAAAGGGCATAAAGCCGGTGATACTCCTTGACGATATCTTTGAAGAGCTTGATAATGTAAGAAGGGAAGCCGTACGTGAAAAACTTCGACGATCCAGCAGACAGGTCTTTCTCACCATGGTGGAAGACAACGGATGGCCGGAAACAGGAGACAGTGTCTTTACCATAATCGACGGAGAAGTGCATGAGTGATCTGTCCGACATAGTTAAAAGGATGATGAACAGCGATTTCGATGATTCTCTCTCACTCATCGAGGATGTCTGGGACAAATGCTCGGGGCTTTCACCCCGGGGGGGAGCCCGGCCACTCTATTTCAAGGACGGGAGACTTACGGTAAAGTGCGATTCGTCTGCTATGATATTCGAACTGAGGGGAAGAAAAAAATCGATCATGGAACGCCTCAACGGCTATCTGGGAAAAAACGACATAAAGGATATATATTTCAGACAATAGGAGAATTATGGATAAAATACTTATCGTGGAGGATGAGAAGAAGATAGCGGGACTCATAGACGCCTACTGTCAAAAAGAGGGTTTTCACACCGCTGTGGCCCACGACGGACAAGAGGGCATAAAGCAGTTTGAGATGTATGAACCGGACCTGGTTATACTGGACAGGATGCTCCCGGGAAAAAGCGGCGAGGAGGTCTTCCGCTGGATAAAGAAAAGGAGGGCGGTCCCTGTGATCATGGTCACCGCCAGGGATACCGAACCGGAGATACTGGACGGTTACAGCATGGGCACAGATGATTATGTGACTAAACCGTTCAGCCCCAGTGTCCTCATGGCCAGGATCAGGGCGGTATTGAAGAGAAGCGGATCCACAAAGTTCAGAGACAAGATCTATTTTAAGGGGCTGGAAGTCCACCCCGAGACGGGAAAAGCCGTGGTGAGAGGGGAAGAAAAAGACCTTTCACCCAGGGAGTTCGAGATCCTCTATCTATTATGCCGGAACCCCGGAAGAGTCTTTTCCCGTGATATGATAGCTGACGCGGCCTTTGGAGACGCCTATGACTCATTTGACCGGACCATCGATTCTCATATCAAGAACCTGCGCAAGAAAATCGAGGAAGACAGCAGGAGTCCTGTCTACATACTGACTGTGTACGGCATGGGTTATAAGTTTGGAGGGGAGCCTGTATGAGGAGTTTCAGAAGAGAGCTTTCATACTATTTTATCATACCGTCTGTGGGTCTTTTTCTGGTGCTCACATTAGCGCTTATAGTGATTATGAACCGTCAGTTTAACAACGCCGTCCTCTCAAGGGTCCGGATGGACCTTCCGCAGCTCATAGAAAACGTGGCGAAAGAGTACAGGAACATCCCCTATTCAGACAAAAGGGAACCGGGAAGGCCAGGCCCGTTCCGCCGTTTTCTGGGTTTTGAGATCTATGACGAAGCGGGGGGGATTATCGCGAAATATCCCGCGGACCTGAACAGGAAACAGTTTATAAAGCTCACAAAGAGACCGGAGTGGATCCCGGAAAGAAAGATCTCCGTAAACTTATATATAAGGAGAGACAAGATGTTCACAGAAGTGGAGAGAAGGATGTCCCGGAATTTTCTGATGTTTTTTTCCGTGAACTCCATCCTCCTGGTGGCCATATTCATCTTTATGGCGGGGAAATTTTCCAGGCGGATTATGGCCGTGAACAGAAGAAGCGCCGCTGAGCTCCTGAAAATCGCAGGAGGGGATTACAGACACAGTTATAATCCCCATATCGCTGAGTTCCTTCCCCTGAAAGAGGGCGTTGAGAAAATGGCTCTGCTTCTTGAAAACGAGGAAAAAAGGAAAAAAGATTTTATCACGGGACTTTCCCACGACATGCGTACTCCCCTTACTATCATCAAAGGCACTGTGGAGGGTATGCGGGACGGAGTGCTTCGGGACCAGGAAAAAGCATATGGTGATATCAGTGAAGAGGTGGGGCATCTGGAAGGGCTGCTTGAAAACATCAGGTTTTTTGACAGGAAGAACAGTGAAAAAAAAGAATTTTTCTCTCCTGAAAGGATCGTGGACCATTTCAGACAGCGGTATGATCATCTTATGTCCATAACGTGTGACATGCCCGGGGGTTTTAAGATCCCCGTGGGGAAAGAAGAGCAGTATAAAGTCTTCGATAACCTTTTTTCAAATGCGTATAAGTATAACGATAAAAAGAAAAAAACATGCAGCGTTGAGTGCCGGAGAGAAGAGGGATCCCTGAAGATAGAGGTGCGCGACAACGGAAACGGTGTTGAGAAAGACCAGCTGCCTTATATCTTTGACCGTTTTTTCAGAGGAGATGCTTCCAGGACTGACAGAGACGGTTCAGGGCTGGGGCTCTCCATGGTGAAAGAGATCATCCTGAGGGCAGGGGGGAGCATCAGTGCTGACTCGGAAAAAGGAAGAGGGACCTGTTTTACAATAATGTTTGAAAGCGAGGGGTAAGATGAATATTTCTCCATCGGCAGATATAGGCCGCGACGTATCCATGGGGGAGAACGTGGTCATAGAAGACAATGTCGTGGTGGACGGCGGCTGCAGGATAGGGCACAATGTGGTCATACACAGAGGGACAAGGATCGGTGAAGGGTGCATGATAGCTTCAGGAGCCGTCCTGGGGAAGTCCCCGTGGAAGGCCGCAAACAGTGCTGTCACCAGGGGGGATGAAGAGGAGCCGCTGGTTATTGGAGCAGGATGCGCCGTAGGTGGGAACACAGTGATATACAGGGGAGCCAAGGTGAGTGAAAAAGTGTTTATCGCAGACCTCGCCACAGTGCGGGAAGGCGTTGTCCTGGGAGAAGGGACCATCGTGGGACGGGGAGTGTCAGTGGAAAACCACTGCTCCGTGGGCGCTTTCGTGAAACTGGAGACCAACGCATATATAACAGCATACTCAACCATCGGAGACCGCTGTTTTATCGCCCCTGGAGTGGTGACTTCCAATGACAATTTTGTCGGACGCACAAAAGAGAGATTTAAACATTTCAAAGGGGTCACCGTGGAGACCGGAGGGCGTATCGGCGCGGGAGCGGTGATACTGCCTGGAGTGATCGTTGGAGCAGATGCGCTGGTGGGCGCGGGGTCTGTGGTCACCAGGGATGTGCCTCCCGGGACTGTTGTATACGGTGTGCCAGCTGTAAAGGCGGGGCCGGTGCCTTCTGAACAGCTGCTGGAAAACCAGGACTGGTGAATGTATGAAAAAAGTTTCATTGGTGATGCTGATACTGCTGGGGATATGCAGGGTCTCTGCCCTGGAGCCGGCGGGAGCTGATTTTTACAAATTCGCGAGAACAGTCCATGAAAAATATTTCATGGACTGTTTTACATATACAAGGCCATGGAGTGAAAATGAGATACGGGCCTTTCTTGAGGAGTGCGCTGAAAGAAGAGATGAGTTCTCGTCTCTTGAGAACCGTGAACTGGCCATCTTGAACCAGCGGCGGGATCTCAGCAGACGGGAGGACCTGCTGCATTTCAGTGACAGCCGCAGCGGGGTGAGCCTGGATATCTCCGGGCGGGGGGGCTATATGGAAGAATTCCTGCCAGGGGCAGATTCCGAAGCTTCATACATCATCTATACCAGCGGTATCACAGGGCGCGGATATCTGGGAGAGAGAGTCTCCTATTTTATGATCTTCAATGATGAGACCGCTGCGGGGCTCAGTGAACTATCGGACCTGGAGAAAACTTTTACGTATAACAGCGGCGGCGGGACAGTGACAGACCGTTACAACGGACTATACTATTTCCGCAGAGAAAAGGGGCTGGGCTGGTTCAACCACAACAAAGACCGCGACGAGGCTTATTTTGACAGAACAGACGTTCTGTTTGATCTGGATCTGGATTTTTGTGTAGTCAACCCCGGCAGGTTCGCCAACAGCTGGGGGCCCGGGGAACAGGGAAACATGTTTCTCTCCAGCGGCGCCATGTCTTACGACCAGGTCAGGCTTCTCTTATTTACAGGGCCTTTAAAACTGGTCTCCCTCACTGGGGGGCTGCGCACAGAGGAGTATGATCCCAACAGTGCAGTGGAGACAGCCAACGGGGATGTCAAATATGCATACAGGAAAAAATATATAGCGGCACACAGGCTCGAGGCCCGTATAGGAAGACTGACTCTTGGGCTTAATGAGAGCGTGATCTATGCGGACAAAGATGTTCAGCTTGGTTATATGCTTCCGCTGAACATATTCTGGAGCGAGCAGCACTACCAGGGCGACAGGGATAATACGGCCATGGGATTTGATCTTGCATATGCGCACAGGTGGCGGGTCAATCTTTACGGGGAGTTTTTCATCGACGATCTCAGCTTCAGGCAGCTGAGCGATTTCAGGCACACTAAAGCCGCTTATCTCCTGGGGTTTTCCTGGCATCCGGTTTGGGCGGAAGGGATAAATATCAGGTGTGAGTATGAACGCGTGAATCCCTTTGTTTATACACACAGGTTCAACGTGGATTCATACACACACTATCTTACAGGTCTGGGATCCACCCTGCAGCCCAACGGCGATTCTCTCGGAGCGGCGATAACTGTTAAAGCCGCGCCTTTCATAGACGTGACGGCGGGGCTGAGATTTACAAGGCACGGGGGAAATTATGTGGACAGTCTGGGAGAGTTCGTGAATGTCGGCGGTGATACTGCCTATCCGGATCTTCTTTCCACAGACGATGACAGCCGGAGTCTCTCGTTTCTCGGCGGGCGTCTCATGCGGAGGACCGCCGCTGAACTGAGGCTGGATGCCGTGCTCATGGACCGGAGACTCTTTAATACTGTTCCGGCGGGAAGAATTTCCATAACCGGCGCAGCCGGATATGAGACCACACGGTTCAGCTATCCCCCTGATGACAGTGGTATCGCTCCTGAAGAGAGGAAGGGCTGGACCTTTTCTCTGGAGGCCAGATATAACTATGGCTACTGACGCCGTTGAGATACGCCCCTGGTTCAATCCTTATGCAGAGTATTTGAGAGCCTCAGCGCCCTTCCTTCTCCCCGGGGCCGCGGTGGTCTTTTTTTATTCACAGGAAGAGATCCTCGGGATAGAGAGGCATATTATTTTTTCGGGATGGCAGCGCTTTTTCCCCATATTCATCCTTATGGCCGCTGCTTTTTTTATCCTCCCCGGCTATGTAGTGGCTCTCAGAAGAAAAGACAGCTTGAAGACGAGATATCTTATTACCCGCCGGGAAGTGGATGCATATATCTCACACAACGGCAGGCTGCGTCATCTTCTTTTTACCATGGGACCGGGGACTGAAGTAATCGTACGGAGAAGCCTGATCCAGCGGGCGGTATCCACCGGCGATGTGATACTCCGGGAAGGGGGATCCATGCTTCGGATAAGGGATATCCGGCCTTATGAAGAGGTGAAGGGTATATTAAGAAAAGCATAAAACTGAATGCAGCTGTGAGTGGTACGTTTATTCAGGGAGCGGCCAATAGTTTTTTAGAGCTCGCGCCGGAATTATCTAAGTGAATTGGCGCTCGGTTCGTTAAGGTTTGAAAACTCACTCACTCCGTGAGCTTACACAGTTCAAACCTTTCTTGAAAGAACACTCACCTTCACTTGTCACTTGACGATAATCCGCACTAAGGCTCAAAAAATATTATTGACCTTTAACAAGAGAAAACGATGGACTGCCCAATGTTGATCGGTATTTTAATACAGGGGCGGGTGACGACCGTGGGGCGATGTCCTCGATAGAACACCCCGTGAATTTATTAGAAAGGGATATACATGCAAGGACATAAATTCACGGGGGCCCCGATAAAATATGAACCATGTGCTCAACTGCGTTTAAAACCACAAACTTATTCTTGGAACAAAGTGGTTTTCCCCT
>CAZGIO010000020.1:2565-15321 GCA_964525975.1 uncultured bacterium | reverse complement strand
TATGGCGCGGTAAATTCCGAGCCAGGGGGTTTTAGCATGGATTCCCGGGCCATGTCCTCAGGGTCTGCCACGCGGTCGGGTATCACCGTTGTACCTGTGTGGGGAGGGGTGTTAAGAAGTTCCCCCCTGCTGTAGCGCCCTGTTATGTCAAACTGAATGTCATGGACAGGAGATGAAGGCGCATACAGGTTGCCGGGAAAATGACGCAGGAGATTACCAACAGAGGTCCTGCCGCCCAGTATCTGTACTATGCCTGCGTCCACTCTGAAATAGGGGATATGAAAAAGCGTCTGCCTCTCCACTATGCCTTTTTTCTCCAGACCCCTTAGCGTCTCCTTCATGGCGCACATCTTCTCAAAGGCTTTCCACGGGTGATCCCCGCAAGGTGGTATCCAGTATTCCGCTGATTCCCCCGGCGCCTGTACACGGAGGGGGGAAGCGCAGTATCTGCAGGTCACGTTGGTGTTAAACTGATATTCACTGATGCGCAGTTCTCCTCCGCAGTTGGGGCATCGTATCACTTCAAGCTTCATCAGATGCCTCCCAGATACGAGGCGGAAAGAAAAAACAGGGCAGTGAGAAGCCCTGTGAGAAAAAGCGGTGATGAGAGAAGGAGCGTTGAGACGGCAAATGCCCCAAGGATCATTGTCACAAGAGCCCAGCGGTAACGTTTTGAACGGGCTGCTGTGGCAAGATCGGGAAAATCCTCTGAATATATCTTTCCTGTGGCTGAATCAACGAGAAAAAAACAGTCTCTTTCCTCATACATTCCATTCACTGCTTCAAACGGGTATATGACCGCGTAACCATTGCTGTCTTCGTTCAATTCGAAATCAATGTAATCCTCTGGAGCCGCTGTTGTGAGATGCGATGTAACGGGGACAAAGCCGGCGGGGAGGAGGGCGAGGTCAGGACGCAGGCTTTTTACCCCTCCGTCCACTAAAAGCGGGATGTTAAGCGCCGTTTTTTGTCTGATCCGAAGGCCGCCTGCTTTATAGCCCCGGGTCTGGAGATAAGAGGAAAAAAGCTGATTTTCCGATTGGACGATTTCTCTCTGTGTGAAGACTTCCAGAGCCCCGCCTGAAGAGGAGGGGTAGATGGAAGAACCGCAGTAGGGGCAGACTGCAAGGGTGTTCAGCCTTTTGATATCATTCGCTGCTCCGCAGGAGGGACACGGGACCTTCATCGCTTCAGTTTTTTTATGTTTTTATCACTGGAACCGGATATTTTCATTTCAAGAGCCGTGTAAAGGTCGTTGTCCAGAGCCTGAGCGGATTCCAGAATGAACTGTTTCAGCTTAAGTACGGAATCCTCCTTGAAAAGGGTTGTGCCATGTTCCCAGACCAGGATGTCTGTGATCTTCCCCGTGAGTTCTTTGTTCCCCCTTGCCTGCTGCATGAGTTCCTTTATGATCATCTTCGAGACATCGAACATGGATGAGTTCTTGTAATTTTGAAGAAGATAAAGGTAGAGGGCGTTAAAACCCTGAAGATCCGAATAAGTATGAAAGTCGTTAAGCATGATGAGCAGGTTGTCATTGCGGTCTTCCTTGCGCATGACATCTACTACAAGCTTTGCGATGCCCGGCCTTTTCAGCTTTTTATAAGCCGCCACAAGCTCGGCTCTGATACGGTGGTCCGGATAATCCGCCAGGGGAGTAAGCACTCCCGGGTCCACGGTGCCTATCTCTCCCAGTATCTTTATCCCGTTTCTGATCACGTACCACCGTTTGTCGCGAAGCATGCGCTTGAGAAAGGGCGTGGCCTTGTCTCCGCTTTTGATCAGTGTGTTGATAAGATGACGTCTGACATCTTTGTCATCTTCCTCCATGATGGCCTGGAGAAGGGGCTGCAGTGCAAGTTCTCCGCAGATGATCAGGATATCTTCTATGACAAACCTGTCAGGTGAAGACTTGTTCTTGCTCAGCATCTCCAGCACCTGGCCGATAAGGGAGAAAAATGCCGTCTTTGAATAATTCTCATGAAAACCGCTCTGCATCATGTTTGAAAACAGGTCCTTCAGCGCGTGAAAATCCGCGTCGGCGCAGAACTTGTCAATGCGGTGAGAGATCAGATCTTTATATTCCGCTACACAGGGACCTTTATAAGTGCCGTCCCCTTTGAAGACAGGTTCGAAAAGGAGTGCTTCAACGGTGGTGACCTGCTCAGGGACCTCCCCCTGGAAATGCGAGAACAGCTGTATCCCCAGATCAATAAGCTTTGCTTTTACCGCGACCCTGGGGTCTCCTATATTGTATTTGAAGAGCCATACAAGGCTGTTGAGTGCTTCTTCGGTCTTGGCTTCAGCCACATCGGAAAAGAGTGAGAAGATATCTTCTTCCATAAGGTCGTCGGGCAGGGCGGCAAGTGTGCCGAGCCGCATGGTCTTTTCCAGTGAATTAAGACGTTCCCACGGCGTGAGGTCATGGGCCTTTTCAATATCCTTCATGTTCATACGGCTTGATATGACAGCCAGGACTTCATCGTCTGTAAGCTTAGCCGTGACATTGCGTTCCCTGGGTTTTTGTTCAGGCGCGGCTTTGTCCCGCTCTATCTCGCCGGGGACATCGCTCATCCCGTCAATCAGCTTTTGACGGATATCCGATGAAAGCACCACAAAGGAGCCTCTTCCTGTCTCAGGATCGTAAATGCTCTCCGCTGAAGGCCCGCCGGAACCTGATCCGCTTCCGGTCCCTGTCCCGGACCCGCCCATTGAAGGACGGTAAAACAGTATCTTTGCAAATTTGACGTTATAGGAGCCCAGGTCAGCGTCTATGTCGGCAAAGGCTTTGCCTTTTGCGTCTGCTATGATCTGCAGAAACGTGCTGAACTCAGACAGTGATATGTTTTTGTCGAAAAGCAGTCCCGAAAAACTTCTCTCGGAGAGGAACTTGTACATGAAATCCACCATATGCTGGTTGGACTTGACAAGTTCGAAATTAACAAAGACAGAATCGGACTTAAATATCACAACGATCCTGCTTTTTTCCTGGAAAAGCTTATCCATGACTGAACAACAGCTCTCGATGCTTTTCACAGTCTCAGGATGGCTGTGTTTGTAGAAAAGTCCTTTTTGAACGGCAGCGCTGAGCAGTGCCACAAAGTTTTTATAACGCTCCAATATTCCTCCTATATCTCAAGGACCTTAAGCATGTTGGTGGTCCCTTTCACGCCAAGTGGGACGCCTGCTGTGATGACAAAACGGTCGCCGGGTTTTGCGATACCCTCTTCTTTGAGAATACGCTTAGAGTTTTCAATCATATCATCTGTGGTATCAAAAAATGAGGTAATAAACGTGGTAATGCCAAATACACCTGAAAGCATCTTGGATACATGAGTATTGGTGGTGATGGAGATGATGGGTACTGAGGGGCGGAACTTTGCCACGCGCAGCGCGGTTGTTCCCGACGTGGTGAAGCAGATGATTCCCTTTGCGTTCAGAGAGGCCGCCGCCTCCACTGACGAATAACTGATGGCTTCGCTCACATTCCCCGAATCCAGCTTGATCTTGTCCCTGTAACGGGAATAGTCGATGCTGGCTTCAACGGCTTCGATCACATCTCCCAGAGTCCTGACAGTCTCAACGGGGTAACGCCCCGCCGCGGTCTCCCCTGTAAGCATGAGAGCATCCACGCTCTCATATATGGAGGAGCCGATGTCTGTGACTTCCGCCCGGGTGGGGCGCAGTGAATCCCGCATGGATTCAAGCATCTGGGTGGCGATGATCACCGGCTTGCCCTCTTTTCTCGCCGCAGCTATGAGGGTTTTTTGTATAACAGGAAGCTGTTTGAGATCCATCTGCACACCAAGGTCTCCCCTGGCAATGAGTATCATGTCCGACACTCTGGCTATCTCTTCTATATTTTCCGCTCCCGCGGGATGTTCTATTTTTGATACAAGCTGTATGTGTTCCGGGATGATCTTGCGCATCTCCAGGATCTCATCAGCGCTTCTCACCATGGATGCCGCTATGATGTCCATGCCTTCTTCCACTGCGAACGCGATGTCAGCTCTGTCTTGTTCCGTTATCAGGGGAAAAGAGATATCGCTGTTGTCCAGATAGACGCCTTTACGGTTTTCAACGGTGCCGCCGGTGACAGACAGAAGCTCAGCGCGGCGGCTGTCCACGGCGTTTATGGTGAACTCGATATTGCCGTCGTCCACAAGTATCCTGTTGCCTTTTTTTATGAATCTCTCAACCCCGTTGTAATTGAGGGAAAAACCCTCTTCTCCGGAACCGCTGTTGAAATTGAGGTAGGTGATCTCCCCTTTTTCAGCTGTGACCGGCCCCAGGGGACAGATCGTGCGTATCTCAGCTCCTTTGAGGTCTCCCATGATGGCCATGTTGGGGTCGTGGGCTCTTATGTGTGATATGGTCTCGCGGAATTTATCGTAGTCGGCATGTGAAAAATTAAACCTGAACTGATCCACGCCGGCTTCAATGAGCTTTCCAATGGTCTCATAGCCGCTGCAGGCGGGACCCACAGAAACGATAATCTTCGTCTTTCTCCGCTTAAACATATTCACCCTTCCACTATATTAATATAACCTGTAAAGAGCACCGGTTCAAGGGATTAGAAAAAAGCGCGGTATGTAATAGCGATATTTCTGGCTATTTCGTTGTATTCCTCCGGAACATAAACGCCATCCTCAGGATCTGTGTTAAAGTTGGCAAACATGTTGATGAGCTGAAAATCAATGATCAGCTCAGGAGCGAATTTCCAGCGTATGCCCAGATTGAAATATCCTTTGCCGTCGCCGATGCAATTCTCACCGTTGTCGTTCAAAGCCATATCATATTCTCCCAGGATGGAAAGTTCCTCGTTTAACTTTTTTTCTCCCGCAAAGAATATGTTGAGTCCATTCTTGTCTTCGGCGTCTGAACCTTCATGGGAGTAATTGACACCTCCATGGATGTTCATCCCTCCCATAAGGTTGATGTCTTTGCTGGCTACGGCAAAAAAACCTCTGGATTTGATCATGTATCTGTCATATCCGTCAAAATATCTTCCCCATCCCACGGAAGAGTAACCCGCTGTTATGGCGGGGAGTGAATATTTTTCCTCGATGATATTATACTTTATAAGAAACTCAACACGGGGATACCAGTCGATCTCTTCTGTGCCGATGACGTTTTCTCCTCCGTAGGAGACGCCGAGCATGAGTCTGTTGGTCACGCCTACGGCAATATGTGTCCTGAAAGGGGACATCTCGAGATGAAACTCATACTGTCCCTTCTGGTCAGTATAAGCAGTGGGCATCATGATGCATGAAGGCTCTTTGTCCACGCCGCCGATCATTTCAAAATCCTGAGCTCCCGCAAGCCCCACTGCACCCATGATCAAAAGAATCAAAACAGCTCTTTTCATTGAAACCTCCTGTTTATTTGATGATTTCCACCCTGTAGGAATCCTTTCCCAGCAGCTTTTCCAGCTCGTGGAATAATTCTTCCTTCAATTCAATATTATAACCTTTTCCCGCCCTGAACACAATGTCTCTTTCTGTCTCGCGCACGTGCATCATCAGAGGTGTGTCTCCGGGGCAGGCCGAGAAAAGCTCTTTCAGCTGGAGGCCCAGCCCGTCACCTATGCTTCCTTCGGGTATGGTGAGATGGAGTATCTTCTGGCTGGACTTGTACATCTCTTTTTCATTATGGATATCTGAGATGGATATCTTGATAGACGGCCTCTGATCTTCACCGTCACCGTTAAAATCGTCTGTAAGTACTTTTCCCTCGATAAAAAGAAGGGTCTCTTCCTGGAATTTTTCAGAATGTTTCACCGCTGCGCCGTTAAAGGCTATGATATCAACCTGTGAAGACATGTCTTCAAAGAGAGCTGTTATATATTTTTTTCCGTCTTTGGAGACACGTCTGGAAATATTGCTCATGATACCGCCTAGAAGTATGTTCCTGTTCTGAAGACTTCCAGGGGGAGTCTGTTTCAATGTGTATATGTCCATATGGGCATACTGCAGTATCACGTCCCTGTAGCCGTCAAGCATGTGCCCTGTGAGATAAATGCCCAGAGAATCTTTTTCAAACCGGAATTTATCCCAGTTCCGCCACTCTCCCGTCTCTCTCAGCAGGGGGATGTCATTTTCGATCTCGTCCTCTTCAAAGAGAGAGGCAACCCCCAGAGCTGTGTTTTCCTTTTTTTGACGTCCAGATTCACACAGGATGTCGATATTTGTAAAAAGGGTTTTTCTGCTCAGGCCCAGTGAGTCCAAGGCTCCGCTGTATATGAGATATTCCAGGACTTTCCTGTTCACCACTGTATAGTCAATACGCTGGAAAAAATCCTCGGGAGAACCGTAGGGGCCGTTTTTTTTCCGTTCCTCTATGATGGACTCAACCGCGGCTCGGCCAACGTTTTTAATGGCGCCCAGGGCGTAGGTGATATTTTTTCCGTCGGTGGTGAAATTGCATCCCCCTGTGTTGATATCAGGGGGAAGTATCTTAAAGCCCAGCTCTCCGCATTCGCGCATGCCCAGATCCATGCGTTCGGCGTTGCCCGCGTCATTGGTCAGCTGCGCCGCCATGTATTCCTGGGGATAAAGGCATTTCAGATAGGCAGTCTGATAGGCCACGTAGGCATAGCAGGCTGAATGGGATTTGTTGAAACCATACTGGCCGAATTTTGCGATCATATCCCAGAGTTCCTTTACATCAGCGGGATCATGGCCTCTTTCAACGGCGCCGTCCATGAACTTCTTCCCCAGCTCTTCGATGAGGCCGTGCTTTTTCTTGGCCATGGCGCTGCGGAGATTATCCGCCTCCCCCATGGAGAATCCGGCGATGATATTGGAGATCCTCATGACCTGTTCCTGATAGACTATGACTCCGTATGTCTCATCTAGTATGGAGCGGATCTCCTCAAACTTGTATGTGATAGGTTCCAGTCCCTGCTTCCTCTTGATGAAGGTGTCTATCATATCCATGGGGCCGGGCCTGTAAAGGGCATTCATGGCAATAAGGTCCTCAAGCCTTTCGGGCTTCAGCTTTTTCAGATATTCACGCATCCCGGAACTTTCAAACTGGAACACGCCGAAGGTCTTGCCTTCGGAAAGCATCTCGTAGACCGCGCTTTCCGTAATATCCACGTTGTCTATATCCAGTTCGATGCCGCGGTTCTTTTTTACGGCAAGTACCGCTTCCTTGATGATGGAAAGGTTCTTCAAGCCCAGAAAATCTATTTTGAGAAGTCCCACCCGCTCTGCGTCCACTTTGTCAAACTGGGTGGTGACAGCCTTGTCTTTATCCATGTAAAGAGGGACGATGTTTTCCAGATCGTCATCGGCGATGACAACGCCTGCAGCATGCTTGGATACATGCCTTGACAGTCCTTCAAGCACTGTGGCGATATCGATCACCCTTGTGTATTCAGGGTCTTCGGCAATAGTTTTTTTCAGTTCAGCATCATCAGAGATGGCTGTCTCTATGGTCTTTGCCGTGGCGGGGATCATCTTGGCGAGCTTGTCTATCTTGGGAAGGGGTACATTGAGGACTCTTCCCACGTCTCTTATGGCCTGCCGCGCCTTCAATGTCCCGAATGTGGCTATCTGGCAGACCCTGTCCCTGCCATACTTTTCCGAAACATAGTCTATGACCTCCTGGCGCCCCGTGTCTGCAATATCCACATCGATATCCGGCATGCTTACTCTTTCGGGGTTGAGGAAACGTTCAAAAAGAAGGTCGTATTTCAGGGGATCCAGATCTGTTATATCAAGGGTGTAGGCTATGATGCTTCCCGCGGCGGATCCCCTGCCGGGTCCCACTGGAATATCATGGTCTTTCGCAAATTTGATAAAATCATATACGATGATAAAATACCCCGAATAACCCATCTCCTTGATGACATTGAGTTCGTATACAAGCCTCTCTTCTATCTCTTTTGTCAACGTGCCGTATTTTCTCCGGGCGCCGTTTCGGCACAGTTCCTCGAGATAAGAGTCCACTGTGTGCTCCGGAGGCACTTCAAAGGTGGGAAAATGAAGATTGGCGTCGTTGTCAAGCTCGTCTTCCAGGGCATAGTTGCACTGGTCGGCGATATATACACTGTTGGCAAGCGCTTCAGGCTCATATCCGAAAAGCTCTTCCATCTCTTCATAGGATTTAAGATAGAAGGCATTCTGATAGAACGAGAGTCTTGTCTCCTTGGGGTCGTCAAATGTCTTTTTTGTCTGCAGACAGAGCAGCGCGTCGTGGGCTTCATAATCGCTGCTGTTCAGATAGTGGGTGTCGTTGGTGGCCACCAGAGGGATGTCTGTCTCCTTTGAAAGGCTTATAAGCTGAGGTATGACCTGTTTCTCTTCGGGGATGCCGTGATCCTGTATCTCCAGATAAAAATCACCGTTGAAGATATCTCTGTACCAATAAGCTTTTTCTCTGGCTTTTTCCCTGTCTCCCCTGAGCAGCAGCTGGGGGATCTCTCCCTGAAGACAGGCTGACATGGCGATCAGCCCTTCAGTATGGCCTGAAAGAAGCTTGTGGTCCACGCGGGGTTTGTAGTAAAAACCCTGAAGATAAGAGCGGGAGACCAGTTTGACGAGGTTTTTGTAGCCCTTTTTGTTTTTTACAAGGAGCACAAGATGATACGCCTTCGCACCTTTCTCTTTCTTTGTCATATCGTCTGTGACATAGACTTCACAACCCAGGATGGGTTTGATGCCCGCTTTTTTCATGGTGTCCACGAATTTTACTGCGCCGAAGAGGTTGCCGTGGTCTGTCAGGGCAAACGCGGGCATCTCAAGCTCGTTCAGCCGCCGGGTAAGCCTGCTGAATTTCGTGGCTCCGTCAAGAAGACTGAACTCGGAATGGTTATGAAGATGTACAAAGGGAGTTTTTTTCATTCCCGCAACTTATTCCCACTCTATGGTTGCCGGGGGTTTTGAGCTGATGTCGTAGACCACTCTGTTTACACCCCGCACTTCATTGATGATCCTGTTGGAGATGTGTCCGAGAAGGTCGTAAGGGACCCTGGCCCAGTCCGCGGTCATACCGTCCACTGATTCCACCATCCTCACAGCAAGTGTGTTCTCGTATGTGCGCTCGTCACCCATGACACCTACGCTTTTTACAGGAAGAAGCACGCAGAACGCCTGCCATACTTTGTCATAGTTCCCGGATCTGCGCAGCTCTGAGATGGCTATGTCATCTGCATCCCTGAGTATGGAAAGCTTTTCCTCCGTTATGTCTCCTATGATCCTTATGCCCAGTCCCGGGCCGGGGAAGGGATGTCTGTTTACCATCTCTTCAGGAAGACCCAGCTCACGGCCCAGCTCCCTGACTTCGTCCTTGAAGAGTTCCCTCAGAGGCTCTATGAGACTGAGCTTCATCTTTTCAGGAAGCCCTCCCACGTTGTGGTGGGACTTGATGGTGGCCGAAGGACCTTTGAACGAGACGCTCTCGATCACATCGGGATAAAGTGTTCCCTGTGCAAGGAATGTGGCTCCATCTATGGATGCGGCTTCTCTTTCAAAAATATCTATGAATACTTTGCCGATGATCTTTCTTTTCTGTTCAGGGTCTGAAACCCCTTTGAGGGCGTTTAAAAACTCTTCCCGGGCGTCCACGTAATGCAGGTTCATCCTGAACGCCTCTGTGAATGTGGCGCGCACCTGTTCCGCTTCGCCTTTTCTCAATAATCCGTTGTTTACAAAGATGGGTATAAGATCGTCGCCTATGGCTTTGTGTATGAGCAGGGCGGCTACGGAGGAATCCACACCTCCGCTGAGGCCCAGGATCACTTTTTTTCCGGCGGCTTTGTTCCTGATGGATTCTGTCTCACTCTGTATGAACGTGCCCATGGTCCATGACGGGGAAAGCCCCGAGATGGAAAAAAGAAAATTCATGAGAAACTGTTTGCCGTATTGACTGTGAACGACTTCGGGGTGAAACTGCACGCCGTACAGGTCTTTTTTTTCATGACGCATAACCGCGAACTCAGTGTTTTTCGTACGGGCCAGCTCATTGAAGCCCCGCGGGAGCGCGGCGACCTTGTCTCCATGGCTCATCCAGACTGTGCTGCCGTCGGGAATCCCTTTGAATATGGGATCGTCATGCACCTTCTCAAGCTCGGCATACCCGAACTCTCTTTTTGTTCCCTGCACCACTTCTCCGTCGAAGACCTTTGCGGTCATCTGCATGCCGTAGCAGACGCCCAGAACCGGCACGCCCAGTTCATACACGCCGGTATCGCAGAGCGGCCCGTCGTTTATCACAGATGAAGGGCTTCCCGACAGTATTACAGCCGCCGGGTTGAATGCCCTGATTTTTTCCATCGAAATATTAAAAGGGTGTATCTCACAGTAGACGTGTGCCTCTCGTACCCTGCGGGCGATCAATTGAGTATATTGTGATCCGAAATCCAGGATTAAAACTGAATTATCAACTGACATAGCGTATCCTCCTGTTTGTAAAAATATATGTGTCTCGAGTATATCAGCACCCCTATTTTCAATCAAGGCAATTTTTCTCTTGACATATAAGAGTTTTCTTATATAATTAAATCGTGATGAAAGAAAAAGATATTGATTACAGCCTTTGGGCGGAGAAATTGAAAGCGCTTGGACACCCTGTCCGGCTGGAAATACTGGTAAGGCTCATTGAGGGAAGATACGACCTGAAAGAGATCATGGTCAAATTCTCCATGTCGCAGCCTGCGGTATCACAGCATATCTCCATACTCAGGAGATTGGGGATCATCAAGTGCAGCAAAGACGGGATCTCCATGTGTTACGATGTGACAGATGACGAGATACGTGGAATCATAAACCGGATAAGGAGGTAGTGATGGAAATCAAAATCTACTCAACACCCACATGCACCTACTGCAAAATGGCAAAAAGTTATTTTCAGCAGAAGAATGTCTCATTTACAGAGTTCGATGTCTCAAAAGATCAGGCAAAGGCTCAGGAAATGGTAAGCAAGTCAGGCCAGATGGGCGTACCTGTTATTGATATTGACGGGAAGATCATCGTTGGCTTCAATAAAGCCGAGATCGATAAAGCCATAGGCTGAATCATCAGGGGAAGTGCCTTTCAGCGCTTCCCTCTTATCATCTATTCGTTCCACACATCGGAAGTTATCTTTATGGTGCTGGCCAGCTGGTACAGTACCGTTGTCCAGTCCTTCAGCTGCCGGATCCACGGCACCTTGAAATCCTTTACAGGGACGATGATGGTATCGCCGGGGTATATCCTGGCATTGAGGAGCTTGTTCCTGAACAGAGTGATGTTCCTTGATTCATTATCCACATAATATTGGGAGATGATCTTGCCGCTGGCTTTGATCACAAATGTCCTGCCGAGGTCCCCCCTCGATGTGGCGCCTCCTGTCATGCGTATATAGTCTTTTACCCTGTCATGTTTCGGGGAATATATGAAGGTGCTGGGGTTGTTCACCTCTCCCATGACAGCCACGGAATTGGATTTCATGGGTACATAGAGTTCGTCTCCGTCTCTGATCGTGATGTTGTATGGTGAGTCCTTCAGCTTCTCCAGGTCCCCTGAAAGTTCCACTACCATCCTGCCGCTGGCCTCGCTCTGATCCAGGTTTTCCAGCCGGGAGGCGTATGTGGCGGCCACAGCCGCAGCTTCAGGGTATTCATCGCCTGCTTCCTCTGCTGTCTCAAGGGCGGTGCGGATGCCTCTTTTTATCTCCTCCAGCCGTTTTTCCTGCTGTTCCCTCACAGAGATCCTGGTGAACACCAGGGCGCGGGGATACGCTTCAGAAGTGAACCCGCCTGCTCTTGTCAGTATGTCATAGAGTTTGTCGCCTTTTTTCGCGAAATATACACCGGGATATGTGATCTCTCCCTTTAGCGTGATGGCTCTGTTGTCTTCAAAATGAGCCACTTTGCGTATGAAGATCTCGTCAAAGGGTCTCAGCGGGAAATTTACACCGGAGTCGTTGGGTTCGTCAAAGACGGCTCCTGGGCTGAATGTCTTTACTGTGACTGACTCCACTTTGTCGTCGCTGATCACCAGTGAGACATATTCACCGCTTTCAAGGTTCGCCGTGTTTTTCAGTCCTCCGGCGTTGTGAATAAGGTCCAGTGCGGTCATCCCTTCCTGATATGAAAATGTCCCGGGCTCCCTCACTTCCCCCAGAACAAATACCGGCGGCTGGTCCATCATGTCATATTTGCTGTAGAGCACCACAATGTCTTCGGGCCTCAGCTCTATGTCTGCTTCGGGGTCTTCTGCGATCACCGCTGAATAAAGGTCCAGGGGTAAAGTCTCATATATGTTCTCAGGGTATTTTTTTCTGGAGACAGATGCGTATTTCATATATGTGTCCTGCAGCAGCAGGTCCCCCTTGATAAGGTCGGATATCTTCATGCCCTCTTCATACTGGTATTTCCTGGGGGCGGAGACATATCCCCTGAGCTCCACAAAATTATCGGACGCCCTTGTCGCAGGCGCTGAAAAGACTTTTATGATATCTCCGTCTTTAAGGGCTACTCCGTCAAGATCCACAGAAGAAGCGTCAATTGTCAACACCGTCTTTCCCGAGTTCTTTATGAACCGCTCGATATATATGTCCGCGTCATATGCGGAAGCCGTAAGCCCTCCGGCTATTTTCAGTATATCACCCAGAGATTCGTCTCCGGCGGCTTCATATATTGCAGGCCGTTTCACGTTTCCGGAAACCGCTATGAGTTTTCCCACTGGGGGTATGAAGATCACGTCTCCCGGAGAGAGATGGGCGTCTCCGGCGCTGCTTCCTTCAAGAAGAAAACTGTAGAGGTCCAGT